>JARIAN010000038.1 GCA_029257865.1 Phocaeicola sp. | reverse complement strand
AAGGTACATAACCTTCTGTACATACATGACTTTCATCTGCATAATAAAGTTCTATTTTACCTTTGGAGTCAAGGCTTTCAAGTTCTTGCAACTTCTCTTTTTTGTATGAGTAGAGTTGCGGTGAGGGTATGCCCCTTGGGCGTTTTCTTATTCGCTTATATCTTGCACCAATGCTCCTAAAAAACGTTTAAAGGTAATGTCGCTGGCTTTTTTGCCAGAAGCCTTTTCCCAGGCTTCACGTGCTTTTGATACACTCTGACGGTCTTCCTCTATAGCCTTACGGACCAATTCCTCATCAGAACAATCCATTATTGGTTTACGACCTTGACCCGGACGTGTTTTCAAGCCTTTGATACCATTTTCTTTATAACGTTTTATCCATGCGTATACTGTTGGTATTGTAACATCTAATATTTCAGCTATTTCTGAAGCTGATTTTCCTGAGGACTTCAACAATATGGATTTGCATCTGATACGATAGTTATGAGTAGGGCCATTATGATAGCCTTTCTCAAGTTCGAGGCGATCAGCCTCACTTAATTCAAGCACTTTTATATGTTTCATGATTCAAATTCTAAAATATCATGAGACAATATTAATATTTTATGCTGAATATAAAAATATTTTAGATCACTTACTTATCAAATTAATAATATATTCGCATGTTCCTGAAAGAAATGTATATTAATCTATTATTTTTTTCCAATTAAAGTAAGTGATGGTTCCTCCTCCTATAGCATAAATAGTATCTTGCTGTACAGTAAATTTAGATAAACAGATGTCTTTGTTGTATTTAATTCTTTTAATAAGTTTGCCTTCGTGTGTGAAAATCAATAACTCTTGAGGCAATACTTGTGAGTCGCTAAATGATTTTCCACTATATGAAACAAAAATATATTTTTCATTTATCTGTATATCATAGAATCCATTCTTGTTCTCTCGTTTCCAATTTTTTCTGTCAGCGTCATACAAAGGTTTGTCAATCCATAAATCCCAACACTTTTTTATGTTATTAGAACTTATGTCGTAACAAACTAAATATCCTGTTGTCTGTGAAGCAAAAAACAATTTATTTTTCCAAGAAGCCATCCATCCATACATTTGGAAAAAATTGGCATCTGGCATTTCTTTTATTGGCTTTCCTCCAAAAGTCTTCTGTATTTTCATGTTTTTATCCAACAAAACAAACATATCATTACTACCCAAGCCTGTTTGACCTACGTAAAAGCCATTATCTAAACCTTCTAATCCTATTAAAGAAATAGAATCTGTTCGAACACTTATTCTATTCAAGGCATTCAAACTTATGGAATCACCTGTTTGCCTAATTCTAAAATTTACAAATTTTCTTAGATTCATATCAAAGATACCTATCAGACTGTCTTTTTCATTCTTATATACACATGATGTCATAATAAAATCATCTGGACCGCCACCGTTTTTTCCCCAATATTGTACACGTTTGTTTTTCTTGTTGTAGAAAAGTATACATTTACCCATACCTGGCTGTGTAAAGAAAAGGTTATCTCCAAAACTTTTAAGCTGTAGTGGAGGCGACATTATCAGTTCTTCCGGAAATATCTCAGGGGAGATAATTGTCGGTTCTGGTAAGTGAATAAAGCTAATATCAGAGTTCTTTTTGGTATTGCATGATAATAATATAAGGGAAATCAAAAAATAAAAATATCTTTTCATTGTATATTAATTTATTGTATTTTATATTTCTAATAGAAGCTATACAATGATTATTGTATAGCTTCTTAAACTAGTCAATGGCTCAGCTATCTACTATATTTATTTACGATAATTAATATATCATCAATTATTTTTTGAAAGTATTCTATAAATAAATAATTATAGCCGTATCCATTATAAAGTTTATTATAACAGAAATGTTATATAATAGACATTATATAGAACAAGGTCTAAGGGCACTGTAAATCAGCAGTACCTGTATATTATTCTATTTCTATATAAACTTTAATAATTAAGTTAATAGTAGTTGCGCATATTCCAATGTGACCATGATGTGTTTCCATCTGGAGTTACTATTATATAATAACAATATGAGTTTTCTTCCCATTTACAATTTTTTATTAAATCCTCAATTTCGCTTTCATAGTCCGCCAACGCTTCCACATTAGCCAATGCAAGATCCGACATTGTTTTTTCCTGTTGTGATGTATATACATTATAACCAGCCATTAAAGCAAATGCTGCAACGAATGCAGTTCTTATGATATATTTCTTCATTTCTTTGTTTTTTTTAAGTTTTAAAATAATTTGTTATAACTCTCCTGGAAGCAACAAATCCCCGATTTGTAGTGATTCAAAATAATCATTATATTTGTATTCGTTATACCTCCTTTTTTAAATGGTTTAACATGGAGTGGAATATGAAAACAAACATTTTGTATACATAGATTTCATATCTCCATTTTTTTTATCTCTCACTTTCTGACGGTTTCTCTGAAAACCGGTGTAACAAGCTTATATGTAATGCTTTTCGATCTTTTCTTGCATAAATCCTTGCAAGAACCTTATCAAGGTTGTAATTCCTACATGGAGCATATTACAATACATCATGTAAATTTAAATACCCAAACTGAAATTCGTCATCAAAAGAAAATATCAACCGGTTGTTCTGCTTGTCATAACACATGCCAAGTATTGGATGATTCAAACTCATAGTTTTAATATAATTTCCATCTATATCAAAAACAAGCAACTTATCCGGATATATTGACTTAATGGACTTACCGTCCTCTATAAGACGCCTGTCTCCCAGATAAGACACAACCAATCGGTCTCCACAGAAAAGAGCATTCTCAAAGTATCTCATCTTATTGGAAGTCTGATTATCCCATTTTGAACCATAAGAAGTAAACTTCAATTCACCTTCCAATGTACACCAGGTAATCAAGTCATGATGATGATAAACTTCAACATACAGATTATGCTCTTTTGATATTGCTAAAGAAGTACGCTTACGTTCAATCTCCGGATGGCCTGTGTATGACATAAAACTTATTTCTCCGGTTTTCATATTCCACCTGGCAGGAACAGGTTTATAATCCCCGATTTCATTGAACTGTGTGAACAAGGCGTATGACACAGAATCATTCAGAAACTCAAAAGACAAAGGCACCTGACGCTTGTTGATTATGCCAGCTTTCTGAGGTACATATTTGGAGTTTACAAATATACTGTCAATGGGACATTCAAATACCCCATCCTTACCATAGTCTATTATATAAAATGCGTTCTTATCCTCATTGACCGCAAGACTTACCAGGTTTGAAATCTCTCCCGGTCCGTTACCCTGACTGCCAAAACCACATTTATACTCAAATGTATTCTTGTCAAATACAGATATAAGATTGTCAACCAGTTTGTGGTCACTCATTACCAAATATTGATTAACGATATAAGGTTTTGCCCATGACGAGAAAAAGCAGTCCTTAAAATCTATATGAACTATTTTATCCTCAATATTCACAACATCTGATCCTGCATCATAATTTCTGATTCCCTTATCATCAGATTTACAACTTGCTAATAAAAAGAGTATCAATAAACTAAAAAATATATTTTTCATTTCATGTATGTAGTATAGAAGATATATTATAATTCGAATCCAGTTCAAATATAATATATCTTCTTGGTTAATAGAACGTTACTTCCAAGTTTTTTCTTCGTATGGATGGAATCCATAGCAGAAACAGTGTCCTGTCTTATCTAAACAACCATTAGGGCAATCCAGCATACCATCACCTTCGTCATTAGCCAATGCTTCCACATTATCCAAAGCCAAATCAGACATTTCAGCGTTCTGCTGTGAAGCATATACGCTATATCCAGCTGCCAAAACAAATGCTGATGAAAAAACTAATTTAAATATACTCTTTTTCATACAAATTTAAATTTTATTTGTTAATTACTTTTGTTTATTCACACATTAAGCGATCAATCCCGATTTGCATCGCTCCAAAATTATCTTTATTTTTGTATTCGTTATACCTCCTTTTTTAAATGGTTTAACATGGAGTGGAATATGAAAACAAACATTTTGCACACATAGGTTTCATTTCTCCACTCTTTTTTATCTCTCACTTTCTGACTGTTCCCCAGAAATCCAGCGTAACGGACTTGCCCGGAACATTTCCGTATATTGTTATAGTTCGCCAGAAATCGCCAGGCTCTTCCGCCTTGTATTCAACCGCCATTGCAGCTTTCCCTCCGGGTGGAATCTCATCCCAGTCATATTCCGCAGTCATGCAGTCGCATGATGTTGTTGTTCCCTTTATTCGGAACACTTCCTTTCCGGTGTTCTTCAGGATAATCTTCCTGCTTGCCGTCATGTTTTCTCCTACCACGCCATAGTGATATTCCGCAGAATCTGTCTGAATCGTTGTGACCGGTAGTGAAACTGCTTCAATTCCCGCTATTTCCTTCAGGTAAAGGTCCTTTACAGACAGATTGTGGATTGGGTTTCCTATCACCTTCACATGGTTTTCAGAGTCAACCAGAAAGGTCTGGAACATCATTTCCTTGGGAAATCTGTTCAGTTTATAGTAACTGTCTTCCGTGTCTATACATACAGGATGCGAAAAATTGTCGCGCCTCAAGATGTATCT
>JARIAN010000027.1 GCA_029257865.1 Phocaeicola sp. | reverse complement strand
CCTTGATTCCAGAAATCCAATAAGATGTATTTCCCTTTGAACTCTGAAAGGTGACGGATGTTTCCCTCACGGTCTATCAAGTCTCCATCGGCCATATCATCACCCACGTTTACCTTGTCCGGCAGATTCAGATAGCCCATAATTTCATCATAAGATTCAGCCTTAGGATCTACTTCTTTCATACGAACAGACAGTTCGCGGACCAATGGTGTAATAACAGAATCGTTTTTTAACATCAGATAAAAAGTGCCGAAACTGCTATACTCGCTCAACCAAACCCTCGACATAGGAGCCTCTTTCATGTACGCCAATTTACGTAGAACAATAATCCGCATTAGACTATCCCGCTGATGCTCTAGTAGACGATATTGTTCACGATTCTTCCCGGTGCGGGGCAACTTACGCAAGTCCTGCTGAGCAGCATTACAGAGCAACCATTCCTTTAGTTCGGGCATACCTGCACGATAGAAATGATTCACTTCCTTTTGTTCTTCGATGTCGCTCCGAACATTCCAAGTCTGAATTAAACAATCATTACCTTCAACCTTTACATATTTACCTGAAGCCACCCAAACCTCTATACTAACGCTTGGCAGACCTTTTATATTAGGATTGAAGTAAGATGATGGAACGATTGACATTTTCTGTGGCTGAACGGAAGATAACGTATCTCGAAAACTGAATTTGCCTCCTACAATCGTATCATAGGCTATGGAACGTCCTGATTGCCCCACCATTTTAAACAACCCAACAACCACACTGTCGGGTACATTCTTCAACTCTCCTTCAATCAGAAATTCTCCTTCAGGCACTTTCGGTGTCTGGTTGCAACTGGCTAATACTAAGCCTCCGGCAAGGAAAACGATTAATAAATGCTTTATTTTCATACGTAAGTATTAAGCGCCCTATACATAAAGTAGAACAAGTTTATACTAAAATTGATATAAATCCGAATGTTGCCTCCGTTCTTATTTTAAATTATAAAATACCAATACCGGATTTCCTTCTTCATCTGCCTGCTTAAAACAAGCTTTCAACTCTGGAGAGATATTTTTCTCTTCCATATCAAGCAACGAAAGGCTGCCTACCAATCTATCTCCATCAGTACCGACGGGTAACGGAAATACACCTCCCAAGCCCAAATCATCCTGAACGGCAGAGGCTTTCACATTAGCAACCTGTCCCGAGGACTTGTTATAAACCGACAAATATAAGTCTTTTTGGATATAATACTTCACGGCTAAAGCAGCCCTGTTTTCATATACATACAGAAAACGGATATAATTGTTCGTCAAGATTTCGCGCATCACATCTCCCGAACCTTCCGATTTTTCAAAGAGAGATGCTTCTGGCAAGGTGCTATCTCCCCACTTCATCTCCCAGCATACCTTCAACGAATCATTCACCCATTCATAGACCTGGTTTGAGAAATAGGGGCAAACACGCAACTTTCCTTCGTAGACATAAAATGGAGCCGAATTGCCATGCAAAATCTTGCCAGAAGCCGGAGCATCATAATATGTAGACACAACTTTTCCTTTCTCGTCTGCCTTCACATATTGCTTGCCATCGAAAAGGTCTTTCTTTCGTAAGGGATAGTAATACAGATAATCGCCCTTTTTTGGAACACAAAAAGCTAACGGAGCTAGTTCTGGAAGTTTGATTTCGGCTTCATAAGCCAAATTTTCCAAATTATATTTCAACAATTTCGACATCATACGGTCCAGCACATACAATGAACCGTCAGGGTAATCAATCCAAAATGAATGAGGTGTGAGGAATTCCCCAGGCCCATTTCCCGTTCCTGCTATCTTTTGGATAAACTTTCCGTCCGTGGCCGAAAATACCAGCACAGCATTAGTTTTATAGGTGTCAAGTAGATAAATCCGGTCTTTCCATACTTCCAACTGATCAATACTTCCAAACAATGATTCGTCGGAGGTTTCCAAAGGTAGTAGGCGTTCCACACTTATCAGTTCCGAACTTTTGCAATTTTGCACGTTACCGAAATCGACAAGCTCCGCTACTGACTGGCTTTCACCTTTTCGCGAGGTACAACCAACTAATATAATCAATAAAGTTGTAATGTATATAACATATATTTTATGCATATCTATAACATCCTTAGTTCCGTAACACTTTTCAAAAAACAATTTAAACTACTGAGTGATAGTATATTGCCCAGTGCTTTGCCATATCAAAAGATTCACTTGACTTAGTGTTGCATATAAAAGTTCATAAATCTTCATCGGACATGCCTAAAATACAAATAAAATCTGAGAAATTTACCACTTGTGCGGAATATTTTCAATTATGGAGCAATTTGATGCTCTTTTATCGAATGTAATAGACTCAACATTAGGTGTACGAAGTCGTACTATCGGTTATCAGTACAGCGAAATACTCCGTTCCCTCATGTGTGTGTGTTCTTCTGCGGAGGTTCTTGCATTGAAGTTGCCTCCACACATCTTATTATTATAAGGTATCTTCAAATTATTGAGTAATCATCAGTTGTGCATACGCTGAATGTAAATTAACTGTTTTACTACATCTAATTTACTAAATATCAGCAATATGCACAACTTTTTCTACTAATGAAAAAATATCAAATTAACTAACGGATAAACTTATTCTTCGGTAAAGCGGAACAGCTTGAAGAACACTTTCTGCACCGATGAAGAAGTATTCTTCAAACGAATGGCTTTCACCTTCTTGCCTTCCACTTCGGCCAGAAGAACCGTACGGCCTCCTACCTTGCGGAACGCTACATCCTGCCATACTTCCCCGTCTTCTGTAACAGAAAGTTTGAAACATTTTTCAACAACTTGACTGTCGCCCAAATCAAATACCAGTTCCTTCAAGGTGCGCTTATGGTCCATTGAAACAACGAGTTCACCTCCTGCCTGCCAGATGATAACTTCATTCGACGGTGAAACTTCTCCCCCCTTTCCTTTCTGGCGTATAGGCTGAATTTCAAGCTGACGCACATTACTCTTCAACTGATATGGAGTATATCCGGCTTCTGCCTTCAATGAGGCAGCAAACAAAGCATTATAGCCAAGCACCGATTGCTCGAACAGGGCGTTGAAAGTAGGCAACAAACACTTGCTACCGGTCTTTACACCCGGCTGATACGGATTCTGATTATAAGTGGCATCCACTTCCGACATCTGCATTGCCAATGCGCGGATATGCTCATAAGTTTCCAGATACAATTGCTGTCCATCTGCCGCCTTGACATCTATACGAAGCAAGCGAAGCACTTCACGACCATATTCTCCCAACAGCTTAAACTGAATGAGCCATGGACGAATATCCTCTATCAACTCGCGATTCTCGGCCGAAGACAATAAAATATCTGCCGAACGAACTATGCGATTACATTCCGACAACACCTTCACATACGCTTCCTCGTCAATAGTATGCTGCTGATAGCCGCTGAGCAAAGCATTCAATGCCGGCTGCACAGCCACCGACTCTTCACGACGGAAGCCATGTCCGTTTTTGCCCAAATCTGAGTTATGACTTGCAAACACTTCCAGCTCATTGGAATGCGACGGCATCAAATCCTTGATGGCGTTCTTCCAAGACACCTCACTGTCGAACTTCTCCAGATTCCATGCATAGTCTGCCACTCCATAGAGTGAAATCTTTGAAGCTTCCGGATGCTCCATCGGATTGGAAACAAACCCACCCATACCATCTTTAATTTCATTGGAATTGCCATAAGCTGAACCCATCAGCAAGTGGTCTCGCACATAGTCTGACACCGGGAAGTTCCACCAGATATAAGCCTTCCGCTGTATCAGCGGATTGATGAAATCCAACGACTGCTGGTCAATGCAAGCTATCACCCTGTCGCCAGTCCACATAATCTCAATACCTCTGTTCAGTTTCTTTCCCAATGTAGACAGATAACCGCCTTCCACTCTCGACCACGACTTGTTGTATTCGGTAGGACACATCACCAGCGGAGCCACGTCTCCTTTCACTTTTACAAAATGGTCATCCAAGTAGTTAAGCAGTTCAGCCTGACGGTTGGCATCTGTACCTATGCCCGAGATATCATCAAAGAACACGGCAAAAGCACGCACCCCCAGCTGATACATCTTCTCGAACTTGTCGACCAACGCATTCCTGTCGGCATCGTTCCACTGGATATCTTGCCCCGGATGAATAGCCCAGTAGAAAATCACTTCATTTTCCTTGGCCTTCTCCACCAGCTCTTTCAGTTGAGCAGCCTCCTTTTCAGGATAAGGCTTTCTCCAGTTAGGAGTGCTATGGTAAGGGTCATCCTTCGGTCCATAGAGATACACATTCATCTTGTTCTTTCCGTAAAACGCTATCTGGCTCAAACGGGCCTCATGACTCCATGGCACCCCATAGAAACCTTCCACCACCCCACGATAAGGAAGGTCGGGGTAGTCCTTGATTTCCAATACAGGCACCTTGTCATATTTCAGCAACTGCAACAAGGTCTGCACCCCGTAAAACAGTCCACGTTCGTCATGCCCGGCCACCACAATACCTTTCTTGTCTACATTCAAATAATAAGCCTCAGCACGGTCCGGAATACGTTTGGCAAACTTCCTCACCGACTTGTCGCCTTTCACGCCGATATAGATTGGCAATGTCTCCGCCCCCTCCTTGTCCGAAAGACAAGCCTTGAGCAGACTCTTCACATGATGGTAACCGGAAGCATCATCAGCTTCCAGCCGATAAAGACCAGACAACCGTAACGAATCTTTAGTTTCTGTATATTGCTGCGGAACCGGCTGCAGATGTATCTTCTGAGCGTAAAGTGAATTTAGAGCCAAGCAAGCGCAGACTCCCAAAAGGATTTTTCTTGATTTCATTTTCTATTGATATTATTAGATTTAGATTTCTTGTTTCATACGAAAACAATAAAACAAGATTACAAATGCAAAAATAGACAATTTAGAACAATCTGAAAATACAAGTCCTAGAGATTTCTCAAATAATTTATCTAATAATGTTTTTCTATTTATCAATTTGTCAAAATGTCATTTCCAATTGATGAGAATGCGAAAAACAGAAGCGAAGTCAGTACCCGTTTCATCCGAGAGATTCTCAAGGAGCCAAAAACCACATAAACAACTAATCTACAAAGTAATACATACAAAAATGCAGCCTTTTATATTCCCTGAAAGAGTTCTTAAAAACCTTTAAATCATCTCATCCCAACGCTATTTTCAGAATCTGGTTTTCCTTTTGTGAAATCGTCTCGACATTTTGAGCAAAATATATAACCATTCTCAGCAAAATATATACATATTTCGGATAAAATATTTCTAAGATTCTTGCATAAAATACACATTTTATACACAAAGCCTTCTGTCAAATGAATAAATATGCAAGAATAAATACTAGAACACTACTAAATAAAATATCCTACTTATCTGATTTTTCATTATTTCTTTCTTAATGACATTAATTTCAAGAAACAAGAAACACTTTGATTCCTGACGACTCAAGATAAAACCCGCCCAAACCTTCTGTTTTACCCTCTAAAACTACTACCTTTGCAAAAAAAAATAAATCAGACAAACATCCTAAAACCTTTAAAGATGGAAAAACAACCTCTCACAACCAAGCCTCAAATCGTATGGCTGAATGTAGTACGCCTGCTGGCAATGTTCATGGTAGTATGCTGTCACTCCACCGACCCATTCAACTTCTACCCGGGCGAGACACCAGCCAATATCGCAGAATTTAAATTTTGGGGAGCTACCTATGGTTCCATGCTGCGACCATGTGTTCCCCTATTTGTCATGATTACAGGAGCCTTGCTGCTTCCAGTACAACAAGAAGCCTCAGTCTTCTACCGGAAACGCATTTCAAGAGTGCTTTGGCCTTTTATCATTTGGTCGGTACTTTATGCCCTATTCCCGTGGATATTGGGAGTGTTGGGTTATGCTCCCCAAACCATCCTGAACTTTTTCCCTTTCTCCGGCGAAGAAGTCACCCGACAGTCGCTTGAAGTATCAGCCAAATACATCAGCCGGCTTCCTCTCAACTTCTCCATCGTAGGAGTACATATGTGGTACATCTACCTGCTTATCGGACTTTACCTCTATCTTCCCGTCTTCTCGGCTTGGGTAGAAAGAGCCGGTGAGAAGGCTAAGCTATGGTTTCTTGCTGCTTGGGGAGTCACCCTATTCATGCCATATTACCGCGAATATGTAAACCCTTACATTTGGGGCAGCTGCTCGTGGAACGAATTTTACATGCTTTACACCTTTGCAGGCTTCCACGGATATCTCTTGCTGGGACACTACCTGCGCCATCACCCATGGCGTCTGTCGCAGACTCTTGGATACGGCATCCCCATGTTCGTGACAGGTTTCCTGGTGACTTTCCTCGGATTCCGCCATATCTCTTCACTTCCTTCCTACAGCGATGAACAGTTGGAAATGTTCTTCTATTTCTGCTCCCCCAATGTAGTGCTAATGACTATCCCGCTGTTCAAGCTATGCCAGCACACCCACATCAAGAGCCCAAAAGTCTGCCAAGCATTAAGCAACCTCACCGTCTGCGGCTTCGGCATCTATATGGTGCACTATTTCTTTACCGGACCCTGCATCCTGTTGGCACGCCAGCTGGGCACCCCCATCTGTCTGCAAATATTAGTAGGGGCTGTCTTTGCCTTCATCTTCTCGTGGACACTAGTCTTCCTCCTCAGAAAAGCAACCGGAAAATATGCCAAATACCTGCTAGGGTGATGTAAACACCACAAAAGGAAGAGGATATCGTTTACACAAATAAACCCAATGTCACCTTATTTACCCGTTGATAGAATTAAATCAGCTGATATTTAACTCTACCAACGGGCTAAGTAACCAGTTTTACATCAGGATAAAAATAGCGCTAACAAGAAGTTTAAAAACAAAGAAACCATACATCTAATTATATGTTTGAATCATTTATTTACGCACATGAAATTACCCATAGAATATCAAAAACATTTAGAATTAGTCATTTCTAACGCTGAATTTTATAAATTCATAGGCATAAAATAGATTTAACGATTTTTATACCTATAATAAAACATCCGAAAGAAGATTTGAAAAGTTACATATTGATTAAAAGTAGAATATAAACAAAACAAAAAACATATTTCATAGCACTTATTACAGCACCTTGTTGTTTTTCTTATTTTATGTTAATTTTCATATATTTTGTCTTACAGATATAATAAACTAAATTTGCCACGGAACTAATTTGATTAGCTAAAACTTACAACTAATACTTATAACATTTACTGACTATAAACGATTATAATAAGAATGATTATTTAAAGATTGCGACTATTGGACAATGCCAATCCAAATGACAAACAATCAAAAAACCATTAAACCTATCTATTAAACCAAAAGAAGTAATGGCAAAAAACTAGAATTAAATATTTACAGATTCTTCATTTTTAACTGGAAGAATATACATCTTATATTATAAAACACAATCAAAAAAGTTAACTTATGAAACTAAAACCAACTTCCCGTCTAGCTATTTATCTACTTATGGGTGTGGGAAGTACATTCTCTTATGGAAAGATGAATGCCAACATTCCCCATTATTCAGTAGAATTTCAACAGAACCAACTTTCTGTCAAAGGAACAATTGTTGATTCAAAAGGTGAACCACTTATTGGTGTAAGTATTTTGGAAACAGGAACGACCAATGGAACCATTAGTGACTTTGATGGTAATTTCACCCTTAATGTACACCCCAATGCAACCATCGAAATCTCTTATATTGGATACAAGACAAAAAAAATTGCAGCAAAAAGCAATCTTGGTCAAATCACGATGCAGGAAGACACTGAAGTTTTGGACGAAGTAGTAGTGACCGCATTAGGTATCAAACGTTCCGAAAAAGCATTGAGTTATAATGTACAACAAGTAAATGGAGATAAAATTAACACCATTAAAGATGCTAACTTCATTTCATCCTTAAATGGTAAAGTAGCAGGTGTTACAATCAACTCCTCAAGCACAGCCGGAGGAGCCTCACGTGTCGTAATGCGCGGAGTAAAGTCTATTGCATCAAGCAATCAGGCTCTTTATGTAATAGACGGTGTGCCAATGTTTAACATGAATAATGACAGCAAGGAAAACGGATTGTTTTCCCAACAGCCCGGTACCGATGGAGCAGCCGACATCAATCCTGAAGACATTGAATCAATCTCCATGCTAACAGGACCTTCGGCAGCAGCCCTCTATGGAAATGCCGCAGCAGCCGGTGTGGTACTGATTACAACTAAGAAAGGAAATGAAGGAAAGACTTCTGTCACTGTTTCAAACAACACTACCTTCTCTAAAGTAAACATGTTGCCTGAAATGCAAAGTAAATACGGAAATCTTCCAAATCAAATAGACAGCTGGGGACCTATAGTAAACAGCAACTATGATCCGAAAGATTTCTTCCGCACAGGAGCCAATGTCATCAACAACGTTTCCCTGTCTACCGGAAACCAGAAAAACCAAACATATTTTTCAGCTTCTACCACCAACACAACAAACATCTTGCCTAATAGCGGCTACAATCGTTATAACTTCTTAGTGCGCAACACAACCACTTTCTTAAAAGACAAACTAGTTCTTGATGCAAGTGCTAGCTATATCTTGCAAAACGACAAGAATATGGTATCACAAGGATTCTATAACAATCCGCTGCCGGCAATATACCGTTTTCCTCGTGGTGAAAACTTTGATGACGTACGCATGTTTGAACGCTACAATAGCGTATATGATGTCATGGAGCAATACTGGCCATATGGTGAAACTTCAAGCGGACTAGCGAACCCTTATTGGATTCAAAACCGACAACTACGCGAAAACAAGAAAACACGTT
This sequence comes from Phocaeicola sp., assembly GCA_029257865.1. GTDB lineage: Bacteria > Bacteroidota > Bacteroidia > Bacteroidales > Bacteroidaceae > Phocaeicola. The sequence goes on along the minus strand of JARIAN010000027.1, from coordinate 49,150 downwards.
ATATGATTAGCACCTCTCTAAAATATAAGATTTTAGACTGGCTGGATGTTACAGGACGTGTAAAAATTGACAACTACGAAAACCGATACACAAACAAAACATACGCCTCAACCGGAAAACTTGCATCGGGTGACAAGGGTGCTTACGCTGACATTTGGTCACAATCAAAAAATATCTATGCTGATGTCATCGGTACTGTAAATAAACGCATCAACGATTGGTCTATTAATGTAAACTTAGGTGCTTCCCTTAATGATTCTAGATATGAAAGCATCGGCTATGATGGTGGATTGAAGATTCCTAACTTCTTCGCTGTACATAACATCAATTTCAAGGAAGCATGGAAAGCAAAACAGGAAGGTTGGCATGACCAAACTAGAGCAATCTTTGCAAATGCTGAAATTGGATGGAAATCTATGCTATATCTAACTGTAACCGGCCGTAACGACTGGGATTCAAGATTAGCATTCTCGGATTACAAATCATTCTTCTATCCATCAGTAGGTGCTTCTGCCATTATTTCGGAAGCCGTAAAAATGCCTGACTGGTTCACTTATTTAAAGGTACGTGGATCATATACAGAAGTAGGTAATGCCTATGGACGTTTTATGACAACAGTCACTTATCCTTACAATGAACAAGGACAATCTTGGCAAAGCCTTGCAAACTATCCTAACACCAAGCTGAAACCAGAACGTACCAAATCTTGGGAAATTGGAGTTGATGCACGTTTCTTCAACGATTTAAGTTTCAATCTGACTTATTATCGTTCAAATACTTTCAATCAAACATTTTGGGCAGACCTTTCTGCATCATCCGGCTACTCTAAGATTCCTTTGCAGAGTGGTAACATCATGAATGAAGGTATAGAAATGGCTCTTGGATATGACAAGACATGGAAAGATTTCTCATTCTCTACTTCTTACACTTTAACTTGGAACCGAAATGAAATAAAAGAACTGGCAGACAATGTATACAACTATGCTGATGGCAGTTTATTGTCATTCGATGAGCTTCCTGTTGCCAGTTATGGTTCTACCGATGCTCGCCTGTTACTACGTGTAGGAGGTTCAATGGGTGATGTTTATTCTCAGCGTGTATTGGCACGTGACCAAAACGGATATATCCTCAACGACCCTGCTAATGGCCTTTCTATGATGAATCAGGAAAATTATCTAGGCTCAATTCTACCTAAAGTTAATATGGGATGGAACTTTAATTTTGGATACAAAGGTATTAATCTAGGCATGACATTTACAGGACGATTTGGAGGTATAGTAATGAGCCAAACTCAGTCTATCCTAGATGCAGCCGGTGTATCTAAAGTAAGTGCAGATTATCGTGATATGGGAGGCGTTCCTATCAATCAGACAATGGTCTCTCCTAAAGAATACTTCACAACCATCAGTGGTGCTTCTTACTATTATACTTATAGCGCAAATAATATCCGCTTAGGTGAATTAAGTTTGAACTATACTTTGCCTAGAAAATGGTTTAACAACAAGATGGGAGTAACTCTTGGATTCGTTGGAAAAAACTTGTGGATGATTTATTGTAAAGCGCCATTCGACCCAGAATTGACAACATCGGCTTCATCAAATTTCTATCAGGGATTTGATGCTTATATGCTACCTAGCACGCGTAATTATGGATTTAATGTTAAATTTCAGTTTTAATTAATCTAAAATCGAATTCGCTATGAAACTTATAAAATATATTGGAATAGGTGCTGCCATGATAATGGCTGCAAGTTGCACCACAAATTTTGAAGAGTTCAATACGAACCCTTACCAGCCGAACAAAGTCCCGGCTAATACCCTTTTGTCTACCATGTTTGAAGTCTATGCATCTCCACAACAGAATGACTGCCAAATGAACAATACTATGTGGGCTTGCTTTAGCGGACATGTAACAGCTCCTCAAAGTTGGGGAAAAGGCGACCAACTATTTTGTTACTACAATGTAGTGGAGAACTTTAATGAAGCAACTTGGAATACTTATTTTGGAAAAATCTATACCAACTTATTTCAAATCGCCAATTTAACAGAAAAAAAGGGATTAATCTACTCTATTGCACAAGTCACCAGGGTATTTGCAATGCAACGTATAGCCTCATTGCAAGGTCCTCTACCTTATACTAAAGTTACACAGGGAAACACCACTGCTGCTTATGATGATGAAAAAACAGCATGGCACGCTATGTTTGACGACTTGAATGCTGCCATCAAGATTCTAGAAGAGGCTGCAACAATGGGAACTAATGCAGACTTAGCCTCTGTAGATCAGTTCTATAAGGGGGATTGTGCACGATGGCTAAAATTTGCCAACACTCTAAAACTGCGTATGGCTCTACGTATTTCAAATGCAGATGAAGCTTTTGCCAAACAACAAGCTGAAGAAGCAGTCAAAAGTGGAGTCATGGACAATGTAAATGATAGTTCATGGGACTGGACAAATAGCAATCAAGGTGTTAATGGATATAATGTAGTAGATAGTTGGGGAGAAGTAAAAGCTAACGCTTGTATCGTAGCTTATATGAATGGTTATGAAGACCCTCGCCGTGAAGCATATTTCACCAAGAATAGTAAAGGAGCATATATTGGAGTGCGTTCAGGCTCTGCAGACACTCCATCCCCTACTGCCTACAATGATTATAGCCGACTGAAAATTGCGACCCAAAAAACAGCCGCTCAGCCTGTAATGTATGCGGCAGAAGCTGCTTTTATGAAAGCTGAAGGAGCATTGAAAGGATGGAACATGGGAGAAGGTTCGGCTGAATCATTCTACAAACAAGGTATCCAACTGAGTTTTGATGAATTTAAGGTACAAGGTGCTGATAACTACATGAACAGTACCAAAAAACCTGGAAACCATGTAGACCAGACACATCCTGGAGACAATTATACAAACACATCGCAAGTCACTGTAAAATGGAATGAAAGCGACAGTAAAGAGGTTAAACTTGAAAAAATCTTAACTCAGAAATGGATTGCATGCTATCTTGATCCTCTAATGGGATGGTCTGACTATCGCCGTACTGGTTACCCTCAAATATTCCCGGCAACTAAATCGGCTAATGCTTCTTGCACAACAAAAAGAGGACAAAGAAGACTTCACTTCTCAGAGAAAGAATACAGAACCAATAAAGAAAATACTGAAAATGCCATTAAAATGATACATGGTGGACAAGATACTAATGGTGCAGATTTATGGTGGGCTCTGAAAAAATAAATAAACCTTTAATTTAAAAACAACGTATGAAAAAGTTATTATATTCATCTGTGTTAGCTCTGAGCGCACTGACTTTTACACAATGTGACGACTGGACTGATATGGAAAATAAATTTGATGTTCCATATAACAGTCATAATAGCGAATATTACGAAGCATTGAGAGCTTATAAAAATAGCGATCATTCTATTTGTTTCGGATGGTTCAGCGGATGGACCGGTATGGGTGACAATATGTATAATATGCTACGTGGTATCCCTGACTCAATGGATGTTGTTTCCTTATGGGATGGCGCCTTTGACCTAACTCCTGAAAAAATAGAAGACTTAAAGGAAGTAAGAGAGGTAAAAGGTACTCGTATTCTTTACTGTCAATTTATTACAGATATGGGAGGCAGAATGACTCCTAAAGAGGTTGAAAAGGACTTTATTGTAAATGGCAAAAAATACAACAGTAAGCAAGAGGCATTAGCTGCCTACTGGGGATGGTATGATAACTACGGTGATACCTCTAAGGAAGGAATAGAGAAGGCTATACGCAAATATGCTCGTGTAATAGCTGATACTATTAAACATTATGGATACGACGGATTCGACATTGACTATGAACCCAATTTTGGATATGGTGGAAACCTGAGTAGTCATTCAGACCGCATGCACATCCTTTTAGATGAACTATCAAAAGACTTCGGTCCGAAATCCGGCACCGGACGAATCTTGATGGTAGATGGTGAACCTCAAACACTGAATGCAGAATCTGCCCCATTATTGGACTATTATACCATTCAGGCCTATTACTGCCATGGAGATAACGATTTGGATAACCGATTTGAAAAGCTAATCAATAAGTTTGGTCCCGCAACCCCGGGAAATACCCGCGAAGAGAAAGAGGCAGCCATCCTAAAGAAAACAATATGGTGTGAAGATTTTGAAAAACACAAAAGTGATGGCGGACCGGAATTTACCACACGCGATAATGTAAAAGTCCGCTCACTAAAAGGAATGGCTATGTATTATCGCCCCAATGTAAATGCCAAAATAGGAGGTGTAGGTGCCTACCGTTTCAACTTGTGTCGCCCTATTAATGACTACTTGTTTATGCGTGAAGCTATCCAAACCATGAATCCGGCTCAACACTAATATTCATTTCAAGAATCAAAAATATTATGAAATTAATAAATTTTACTAAATATCTAGCATGCTCTGCCTTGCTAATTTCATTGGCTTCATGTGAAGACAATGACTATTCAGTTATTGAAAATGCAGTATATATAGCAGAAGCTGCACCTTCTGATAAGTTCAATCAGCAGATTGAAAACTTAGTCATTGATGACACGGATGTAGAACTAAAACTAACTATCCGTCTTGCATCGCCAGTCAATGAAAACATCAATGTTTCTGTTGCATTAGATCCCTCTCTGATTGACGCATACAACCAGAAAAACTCTACCGCTTTCGAATTATTGCCAGAAGCTTATAGAAAAATGGAACAGTCAACAGTGATACCGGCAGGAGAAATAACTGGAGAACCTTTCGTAATAACTATCAAGCCTTATATGACTCCCAACAATGAAAGCTATGCACTTCCAATACGGATTTCTACAAACTCAAACGGAATTTCAACCGCAGGAAATGCAGACAAACTATTGTATCTCTTTAAAACACCTAATAAACAAAAAACGGTCATATTAGGCGGAGCGGAACAACGAGTTTCATTCAAGAACTCATTCCCTGCCAGCAAGTGGACATTTGAATATTGGATTAAAGTAAACAATATTACAGGTCGACCTACAGGAAGTTGGGAAGGAGTAAGCAATCGGGAGTTCAGAGCTCAAATATTTACAGATAATGCAGCTCCAATTCATTTAGAAGGTTCTGAATCCGTCCTGTTACGCTATTGGGCTGATGGAGTTTTGAAAATAGCTCCTACTTTACAATGTCAGTTGGCTGGTCCATTTTTTGATAGTTCTGAATTTTGGTGGCCGGATACTTGGTATCATATTGCATATACTTATGATGGATCTACACTGACTTTATACAAAAATGGAGTGGTTGACACCAAATTAATCGTTTCTAAGAATTTCAATTTCAGCAAACTTATCCTATGTTCAGGTATGGGTCGTATGCAAGTTGAATTTGCACAAATTCGGTTATGGAACGAATGTTTACCATCCAACTTGATTAAAGATGGTATGTCAAGCCAAATCCCTTCTGATGCACCAGGACTTGTAGGATATTGGAAATGTAACGAAGGGGAAGGTAGAATCTTAAAGGATTGTACAAGCAATGAAAACCACATTGATTTTACCCAAAGCCACACTAATGTTACTTGGAATAACAAAATATATAACTTCTCAGATCCTAACAAAAAAGAATGAGATTTCTATTTCATAAAAGAATAAAATAATACAGAAGCCGGGAAACAATCTAAAATGTTCTCCCGGCTTCTATATTATTCCTTACCAACAATCAAACTGATTGATATTTTCTAATATTTCCTATTTAAGGGAATTTCTTACTATGATTTGAAAATAAAAGAAAATAAAAAAGGTGCAAGTAATAAAACTTACACCTTTCAGCGGAGAGGGAGGTTTCTGAACTTGTCAGCCTATTCTCTCTGTATATCAGCGTTATAACATCAAGGTAAAGAACAAATGTAGCAAAATTGTAGCACATTTCTGAAGGCTTTTTGAAACCCTTTTGAATGCCTATGCCATCATTTTATCACGGTTCAAAGATACTAAAAAACGAACACATTGCCAAATGCTTTATAATAAATATTTTCAGCCACTCCACTGCTACACTTTTTAGTGCAAGGTGCGAGCCTATTTATATATATATAGGCTTGCACCTTGCACTAACGGAGACTGTGTGTGGCATTGCACCAATGACTACATTCACAAACAACATCTTACTACCAAAAACTTATATCAGTCATTTCCCGGTTATGGCGAATCATTTGGAACCATACAATATCTGTATTATTCGGAAGGCTTTGCCAAAGAAATCATGTAGATGTTTGTGAAAAGGCTTTCTTGAGACATTTATGCTTTTCAAAATATAGTTTATACAGGCCTTACCTATTGACTATCTCCTATTCGGAAATAGTTGAAGGTAAATGAGTGCCATTAGCTCCTATAGTGATGCTAATGGCACTTTTTGACGCCAATTCACTACTGTTCCTGTTGATTTTATGTCTCTTATATTATTTCCCTGAATTTTTTGTTGAACTTGCTTCTACGGAAATATTTTGTGCCCAAGAGACAAGAATTTGCTTGCTTGGGAAAGATAATTGCCGCTTAGAAGCTACTAACTTTATTTTTATGGAAAATATAGGAACAATGCTAAGAAAGCAACGTGAATTGAAAGGTTTTTCACAAGAGTATGTAGCTGGTTTAGTGGGCGTTAGTACCTCTGTAATTTCAAAGATTGAGACCAGTAAAACCAAGGCAAGATTTGATGTAATCAGCAACATTTGCAAGGCTTTGGATATGAATTGGTACGATTTACTTTCCCCAGAGGAAAGACGCAGTAAAGAAGACTGCCGGATCAACCTCAATATCAACGTTTCCAGCCCGCAACAACTGAAAGAATACCTTGACATATTGGGAAAAGACAACCTGCAAATCAAGAATCTAAAGAACAAATAGTATGGAAGTGATAACGATAGACAGCATTGCTTTTCAGAAACTGGTTGAACAGCTCAACCGGATTGAAAGCTACGTGGAGCGTACAACAGAGTTGTATCGTGATATAGACGATGCCTTGGAAATAAGCACCAAAGACCTGATGACCATCTTCTGTATCTCAGAATCTACGCTGTACAGATGGCGAAAAGGAGGTTCCATCAGTTTCAGATATACCGAAACCGGTGGTGTACGTTTTTCATACAGTTCCCTGTTCATGGCAATAAAGTGTTTCCGCATAAAGATTCCGGGTATGGCGAAGGAGGAAGCACTCAAACGACTGTCTGATTATAAAGACGGGATTCTTCTGAACAAATGCACAACTGAAACCAAATGATAGACAAGGAAGATATACTGGAACGCACAGGCCGCGGGCTTGCCGTGTTCAAACATTACATCAACTTTCCGGTGCGACCCGGAAAAAATTTCAGGAATCCGCTCTACGAAGACCGGATTGCTTCATGCAATATCTATTATGACCGGCATGCCCAAGTGTTCAAGATGAAGGATTTCGGAAATAACGAATATTCGGGCGACTGCTTCTGGTTCGTCGGCATGCTTTACGGATTGGACGTGAAAAGAGACTTTGTCGCTATCATCAACCGTATTGTATCGGACCTGAACATCACCATAGTCCACACAGGAAACAACGATATGCCTGCTCGTAAAAAGGCAGTAGAAAAACGTATCATCATGAATGACAATGACAATCCAATAAGGAAGGATTACCATACAGAGGTTAAACCCTTTTCAGTTGCTGAACTTGCATACTGGCAGCAATATGGAATCAAGCCGGATACTTTGGAAAGATACAATGTACATTCCTTAAAGTCATTCGAAGGCTACAACCGTTCCAATAAAATTTATAAAATCAGTTCATCTGCAACAGAACCCATGTTTGCTTACATGGGCATGGGATTTACCAAGGTATACCGGCCTCGAAATCAGAATATGCGGTTCTTTTATGGAGGAGAGATGCCTGAGGTGTACTGTTTCGGTCTGGAACAGTTACCCAACAAGGGGGACATGGTCTTTATCACCGGAGGAGAAAAGGATGTAATGTCACTTGCCTCTAAAGGATTCAATGCCGTTTGTTTCAACAGCGAAACGGCCGCCATACCCACTTCACTGATTGAGATGTTTGACCGTAAGTTCCGTCATATTGTCTTTCTGTACGATATGGACGATACAGGCCGGAACGAATCTGCCAGACGCATGGATGAATTGTCCTCGTTTCATGTACTCAGAATGGAACTGCCTATATCCGGAGCAAAGGGAGACAAGGATATTTCCGATTACTTTGCTTCCGGAAAAAGTGCAGCGGACTTTCAGGTACTGATTACCTCCATGCTGGAGAAGCTTTACTCACAAACTATGATGCTTTTAAAATCTTGCGAAATGGACTACAACAATCCTCCCGAATCTTCCAAAACAGTGGTTTCCGTCAACGGAGTACCGCTTGGGACCTACGACAACCTTCTATGTATAACAGGTGGTGAAGGTACCGGAAAAAGCAATTTCGTATCAGCCCTGATTGCAGGTACACTTGCTGACGACACACAAAACATCGACACGCTTGGCTTTGAAGTTTCACCAAACTACTCTGATAAGGCCGTGTTGCACTATGATACCGAGCAGTCTGAGTTTCAGTTATTCAAGAATCTGAGCAAGACAATCAAACGTATCGGATTACCTGCACCACCGGATTTTTACCATACGTTCTATCTGGCCCCTATGTCAAGAAAGGAGCGTATCAGCATGATCCGTGACAGCATGGATTTGTATTACCACCGGCACGGAGGAATCCACCTCGTTGTACTGGATGGCATTGCAGACCTTATCCGTTCGGCCAATGATGAAGCGGAAAGCATTGCCATTGTGGATGAAGTGTACCGCCTGGCCGGAATCTACAAAACCTGCATCATCTGTGTGCTGCATTTTGTGCCCAACGGAATAAAACTACGCGGGCACATCGGCTCGGAGCTGCAAAGAAAAGCGGCAGCCATCCTATCCATTGAGAAGGATGAGAATCCTGCCTATTCCGTAGTCAAGGCTATCAAAGTCCGTGACGGCAGTCCGTTGGATGTCCCCATGCTGCTTTTCACATGGGACAAACAGAAGGATATGCACGTATCTGCCGGTGAAAAGCCGGCCGAAGACAAGGAGAAACGGAAAAAGGAGGAGTTGCAGGGTATCATAAAAGAAATCTTCCGAAGCCGGAAGAAAATCACGTACACTGAACTCGTAACCGAACTGATGCAGGCGATGGACATCAAGGAAAGGACAGCCAAAAGCTATATCAGCTACATGAAAACGAACGGTATGCTGAATCAGGACAGTTCGAACAACTACCAGCCTTGATGCTTCCGCTATTGGGAATAGTCAATCTAACAATTTAATGCTTATGAGAGAAATGAAACCTACATGCGACCCGAACGGGGTCTATTCCGTCAAACGTGTATGCGCCGAGCTGGGCATAAGCTACAAGACACTCCGGAAATACAGGGAAAGCGGCTATATCAAGCCGTTGAATCCGGGCAATGTCTATCGGCCTAAGTATTCTGGACAATCCATCATTGATTGCTGGCATGTCCTATGCACCCTCTGAAACAACCGGCAGACTTGGACTCCCACCACACCAGTCCAAGTCTGTTTTCAGAAAAAAGACACAAAGCGAAATTCTATCTTTGGTTTTCAGATAAGGATTCCGCTTTGTGTCATCTATAAATAACCCGTGAGCAGACTCATGGGTCTTCATCTAAAACAATCCCGTCATGTATGCAGGCAAACAGAAAATATCCTTGTCTTTTCTTACATCTTTTGTGTAGAGAAGATACCTTTGCAGGATTCTTGAAGAAAATTTCTCCTGGAAAACATCAAGCGACTTATGGGACTTGTATCCGGAGGACTTCACTTCAATAGGACATATCTTATCTTTGCGGGAAAGCAGGAAATCCACCTCATAGTTACGGACAGTCTTGTTCCCGTCTTCGTCCTTGACTATTTCTTCCTGGAAAGTATAGTAGAATAATTCATTGCCGGCACTCTTGAGCATCTGGGCTATCGCATTTTCATATACATACCCCAGATCCACAGCAAGCTTATCCGAAAGAAGTTTCTGGTATATCACATTTTCTGTATAATCGCGATCCATAAAAGCGAGTGTAACGAACAGTCCTGTATCGGCAAGGAACAACTTGAAACAATCATAATCGGCATGAAGGGAAAAACCTACACTGGGGTCATTTGCATGATAGGAAAAGTTTACCGTCATCGAATCCGCCATATCCATCAGCAACTCACCCAGTCTGGAGGCAGTTGCATTCTCAATCACGCTTCCCACCTGATAACGCTTCGAATTTCGGGAGAGTTCTGCAGGTATTGAAGTAAACAAGCGTGAAGCACGTCCTGTCGGGTCTATTTTACGGAAATCATCAATATAGAGTTCGAGAATATTACGTTTTACCGCATCTATGGTTGAAAAATCATTCGATTCCAAATAAGCATTTACGGCCTGCGGCATACCACCTATAAGCATGTAAAGACGAAAATTACGCATAAGGTCACGATTGACAGCATCACCCAATGATTTTAAGTTTTGGTATGAGTATCTAATCAAATCGTAGGTTTGGGATTTATTGACAGCCCATAAAAACTCTTCGAAATCCAACGGGTACATAGAGATACGTGTTTCTTCACTCGGAATCACGATTCCTTTCACATTCTTTTTAATGGAAAGAAGTGACCCTGTTTCAATATAGTCATACCTCCGGTCCTTAACCAAGTGCTTGATGGCTTGTCGGGCCGGTGGATACAGTTGCACTTCATCGAAAATGATAACCGATTTTCGTTCATGCAATGAAACATTGAATAGTGACTGAATCCGCAGAAAAAAGTAATCCAAATCTGAAATATGGGAGAACAATTCTTTGACTGCTGCATCAGCTATTGAAAAATCGATGTTGATATAGGAGTCATACTCTCTACGGGCGAACTCCTCAGCAATGGTTGATTTTCCGATTCGACGTGCACCTTTTATCAAAAGTGCAGTCTGTCCATCACTTTCCTGCTTCCATTGGAGCATTCTTTCATAAATTTTGCGTTTGAATATTTTTTCGGACATATACTGAGAGTTTATTTGATTACAAAAATACACAATATGTCGAAATCAGCAAAATGTTTTCGGCGGTTTTTGTCGAAATCAGCAAAATGTTTTTAGCAGTTTTTGTCGGAATCAGCAAAATGTTTGGCATCAAAAGAGATTGACGACAGTCATCCCCCTCTTCCGAGCCTCACGGCAAGTATAATAAGTCCCTCCTTTCTGTTTTCCGTCATAATAGGCAATCACAAAGTTTGAATGCTGCAGCATGAAGTCATTTCGTCTGAGCAGACATCCTTTATAATAGGTATCACTCAACACAATCACCTTGTCTGTCTTGGCAAGTATATGGTCATATCGTTGCTGTTCTGCCAAGTCCCAACGGCTGTTTTGTCCTCTGAACGGCACAACAGCTATCAGTTGCAGATAAGGAAGACGAGCTTTGAGGGAAAGAACTTCCTCCGCTGCGAGCATGTCGAAACCCAAAGCCATCCCACAGATACATTGGTACTTTCCTTCCTTGTAAGCAAGAGAAACGGCCTTTCTGAGCCGTTCTCTCACCTTATCTTTCTGTTCGGGTGCAATATTCCGATGCCCTGTAAAGGCTATGGAAGCCTCCTTTATCATAAATCTTTGTTTCATTGTCTGTTTACTTTATAGTGAGTTTTAGCCAGGAAGATGCCCCCGATAACATGTGCGCCCAAATTCTCCAACTGGTCAGCATAGGTAGCCCATGTGATGCCGCGAGTGATAACATCATCAAATGTCACTACGGATTTTCCACTGAACCAATCTTCATCAAAATCGATGATATGCACTTTGCGGATTTCCTTTTCCATCTTCCGGTTTTCATGAATGGCAAGCCGTCCGCCGATTACCCTTACATGCTCATAGCCGTTGATAGCTCCGGTCAGTTCACAAACTCTTTCACAAAAAACCTTGTAACGGAGTTCGTTCTTTGAACTTGTGGATGCCGGAACTTGAACGAAAACAATATTCTTGCAGGATTCGCCGTATTGTTCCTGCATGTTTGCTGCGGTCATTTGCGCTACCGCTTCAAAGCTTCTTCCGTCTTTGAAATCGTACACCATCTGTCTGTCGGAAATTTCCTTTTCACCGACGTTGCGAATACGCTTGGGAAAATACTTGCAGAACCATGTCTGAGGTTTTGCCAACTGCTTCTTGAGGTTATTGTCAATCTGTGCCATACGCTCTGATTTTTTTCCCTTCTGTTTTGCTGTTTTTCAGCTTGTCCGAAGGGATATTTTTTGCTTTTATCAGAGTGCTGGCAGCCCAATAAGGCAAATTCAGGGCAGAAAATACGCTCAACTTGTTTGAGGAAGATTTTCTGCAAGGGATTTGACGTTTGGTGATGACAGCAATACCTTTGCAAAAAAATATCCTCGCAGGCAGAGATGACAAAATAGAACTGTCACCGTCTATACCAATCCTGTTTCTGAACTTATACATCCCATAAACAGAAATCGCAAGTCATTCCCATATAAATCATTCAGGAAAGACCGAACTCACCTTGGCAACAAGTAATGAGTAATACAAAGTCTTTCAAAACATCACAATATCCCTCATTATCAAAGATTTTACCTATTGTAAGAATGGACCTGCATGAGTAACTTTACACCCAAAAGAATACTTATGAACTATATACAGCAAATACAAACGATTGTGATACTCCCGGAAAAAAGATATTCCGTGAAGGAAGCCTGTATCTTCCTCGGCATCCACCGGTGTACCATCTATGACTACATCAGACATGAGGAACGTCCGCTTCCTTTTATCCGGATCCATACCGATAAAAGAGGCATCGTATTCCAGGGAAGCGACCTGCTTGCCTATAAAGCGGCAGGTCTCCCCAAGAAAGGGCGCAAATTCAAAGACAGCACATCTCGGTAGAAGGCTGTCTTTGAATAGTAGTAGAATATGGGGTCAGTTCCATTGGTTCCAGGGCAAGCCTGCCAGCAATGACTTTCCGTCAGCTTCCCTCAGTTCGCAAGCCAGCAGCCACGCATCAGTCCGGATGGTATCCATGTCGTTTACCGCCTGCTGATACCGGGAAGGAGCCATAGCACCTGACTGAATCATCCATTCCCCGGCACAAGTCTCAGGGTCAATGGCATCCACAAAGGATTCAATCTCCTTGATAAGGTTTTCCAACTTTCTATCTTTCATTTCAGCGGTGAAGGAAAACGGAACACCGCTCAAGGTTTTTCGATGGAAGTCAAAGAAAAGACTGCCATCTACATACTTTACAGAAACAGTCCAGCCAAGCAAGGCTGCAATGCTGAATACATTTTTATTTCTCATAAGACATAAAGCTACATACAGACCTGCCAAGTCCGTGATGGATATGGCAGGTCACTTTCTTGTTACAAATCATACGTTCAATAACCCATTCTTGCAAGGAACTCCTGCAGACGGCTGTCACGCAACTTTTTCAGTGGCACCGGATGGAAGTTTTCCTGCTGCCTTACTTGCAGCTTGCCGAAGCCTTGTTTGGTCAAATCCAACTCAATGTCCGAAAGTTCATTCAAGGAAATGTAGCCGTACTCGTCCTCCATCAGTCCGATGACTATACCGAAAAGGATGGTGTCGTTTCCTTCCTTTTCACCTTCAAGGATGAACCACCGCACGCCACCGAGCGCAAAGATGGCACGGCAAATAGCGTCCTTTCCCTTGCCGTCTTGGGAATAGAGAGGAAAGCCTTTCAAGGCTTCCTCCAACTGCGTTGTCATAAGTCTGCACATATCAATCCAAAATTATTTCGTCTTTATAAACATCTATTTCTGCACCACTGCTGAACTGAACCACAAAACCATGTTCAGAAAGGGCTACGATAGTCCCCCGGTGGTAGCCTCGCCAAGGGATTATCAATTCACATTGTCTGCCGTATTCGGGAAAATCATATTCGTCCATAGTCCTGTCATTTAGAGGTTGGAAATTCGGGGTCAAAAATCAAGTCACACTCAATGAGCCGTTGATAGGCTTCTGCAGAAAGCCGTGATGCCCACTCGTTGCGGTCATCGTATCTTCCCTGCTGATAGTTGTATGCCAGCTGCTTCATGAAGCCGATAAACACCTTGAACATCTGCTGTTGCAGGTAGCGGTGCGCCCTGGTCAGTTCCCTGCCAGTCTGGTCAGGTGAGCACATACTGCCATTTACGAAGTTGGCAAACTCTTGTGCAAAAGCCTTGTCACGTTCGGAGATGGTAGCTCCGGATAATTCGGGATAATCCATAGTTAAAACAATTTAGATGGTTGCGATTCCGATTCTTCTCCCTCTTGTGAAGCCCTTTAGAGCTTCTTGGTCGGGAAAACCGTTTTTCGTGCAGTTCCTCACTGCGGACAACAGGGAGAATAAGGCAAGTGTGAGGTCCGAGGACTTTACGGAATACCCAATTTGGCACAAATTGTGGAAGGCTGCCGGAAAGTCCTCAGTCCGAAAGCGTCAGCGGCACTTGACGTTTCTCCCGTCCGCAGTACCTTTGCACGGATAAAACGAGTTGGACCAAGAAGTTCCAAAGGTTTTCAAGACTTTCCCGATTAGGACTCCAAGGGAAAGAATTAGTTCTAACAGGTCATCTCAAACATATTCCTTAGAAAGTCCGCGTAACCCAGCATCCCGACCGTCTTGAAGATGCACATCCCCGAAAACCGTTGCCGTTGTGAGAACCTACAAAGTGAAGCGAAGTGGAGCCTTGCAGGTTCTCTCTGTGGCAACGGATTGGAGTATTCCGCTTGTCGCAAAAGCCTATCAGCCGAGCTTTGCTTGGTGTCACCGACACGGAGCAAACCGGATGACATATCCTTCCCAAAAGGTCGTCACTTCCGGCATCGCATAAAATACGATAAGTCGGAAGTGGCGGCCAACATCTGTGAGCTTACTGCATAAACCATTCGATGGCTCTACTTCCGCAAGCGTCAGCCTGCGTTCGGTAGAGCCATCGAGCAAGTCATCATTTGTAGATATGTTTTCCAACCTCATTGACACTGTGAGAAACAGCTGAGTGGAGCGAAGTGAAACCCTGCTGCTTCTCTCTGTGGCAATGAACTGGAATTCCCATCAGTAGTAACAGCCTGTCAGCCGGGCTTTGCTTGGTGTCACCGACACGGAGCAAACCGGATGGCATATTCTTCCCAAAAGGCCGTCACTTCCGGCATCGCATAAAATACGATAAGTCGGAAGTGGCGACCAGCATCTGTGAGCTAACCATATAAACCATTCGATGGCTCTACTTCTGCAAGCGTCAGCCTGCGTTCGGTAGAGCCATCGAGCATGTCATCATTTGTAGATATGCTTTCCAACCTCATTGACACTGTGAGAAACAACTGAGTGGAGCGAAACGAAACCCTGTTACTTCTCTCTGTGGCAATGGACTGAATCTTCCATTTGTAGCAAAAGCCTATCAGCCGAGTTTTGCTTGGTGTCACTGACACGGAGCAAACCGGATGGATTTTTCGCTGTACAAAAATCCTCTCATCTCCATAAAGGTTCTTGTTCCCAATTATAAGGAAAACCTAGCAGACGAGTGTTTACAGAAGGGTATTTTATCAAAAGTTGTTTGAAATCAACAACAAAGGTATTGTCTGGGATAATAGAATTGAGCCAATATACCAGATAGCATAATTGTGGATAAAGAGTCTGTTCTCGAAAAGAAAAATCTGTAATCCATTTATTAGGCATACGCTCCGGCATTTTAGGCTTTACAGGAAAGACTCGGTTTGACAATCTTGAATGATGGGCACAGCAGTTACGAAGCACGGCAAGACACTCCAACCAGCTTCGCAAGAATTTGTGATGATTCAAGCCGAACTCTCTCGCTACGGCATGTTTAGCGGTAGCATCCGAAAAGTTAGAATAAAGTTTGGATAGTGTACCCATTGAAATAACTTCCAACGTTTTCCATACAGGGGGAAGATCAGGTTCACTGTATCTACGAAAATGCTCTGTTATGAAGTCATCATGAGAACGCGATACTTCCTTACGGATGACAGCCAGATTTGTAGCAAAACGAGCGTCATTAAGTGCAAAAGTTTCATCCATAAACCAAAATGCACCAAAACCAGGGGAAAAATGCTTGATTATTTTTGTCCTGACCGAAACTTCTATTGTTTGAATAGCAGTAAACAGCAATGCTCGAAGTTGCTTATCAAAAGAATACAGCTTCACTATATCTGAGAAACAACTGCCTTCCCTAAATTGATGTGTAAAATGATCTATTTCAAAGTGTTTCCAATAGCCAGCAAGACGGAAATAACTGATGGTATCAAGAACATCAATTGCTTGCTCTATATCATCAATAAGCAAACCTCTTTCTTGGAGAATTTCAATTTGCTGTTCAGTGGTTATGGCTTGATTTGTATATCTGACTCCCATAAATAAAAAATGTCCCGCTGGGTACGCTAATCTTACGGGAAGCGGGCGGGATTTGTTGTTGCAAAGATAACATATTTATTTTAAACTACCAAGGCTTTATTTATATTGTATCTTGTTTCCTGCAAATAGCCCCAATTTTTAGCACAAAAGCATTATCTGGCAGGTCGGACGAATATAAATAATTTATAGACCTCAATTCCCAAGTAACGCAGCAGTCCTGTCATTGCTGTCTGGCACTTGCAATGACAGAACTACTGCAGAAGTTCTTACTTTCTCTTTGGCAGGCGTATTTTCCGGTTGTCAGTTTCCCATTTATCCACATAGTTGTTCAGAGCTTCAGAGATAACGTCCTTCAATAAGGCACCTTCCACAAGAGAAATGTACTTCACCTTTTGAAGTAAATCCGGATCTACGATAAAGGTGGCTCGGATTTCCTGGGGTTTCTTGGTACTTTTGGCTGTTTCGCCTTTCTTGGGGCGACCCACATTTTCCCTGCGTTTGGCTTCCAGTCTGGATTTCATTTTTTCGGTAGTTTCTGTTTCATTAGCGTCCTTTTTAGTAGCTGTCTTTGAAGATACCGCCTTCGGACTTTCCTGCTTATCGGTTAGAACTGTTAGTTGTTCTGCTTGTTCAGTAGTTTGTTCCTTAGGCTGTTCCTGCACCGATTCTGCTTGATTGGCTTCACCCATGAAGCCATCCATCAATAAGGATAAATTCTTCTTACTCATATTGTGTATTTTATTACTTGTTTACTTGCTGATTAACTTACTATGTTACCAATAACTTTTGTGATTAGTCATATAGTAAGATAGTTTACCTATTTTCCTCCCGACTGATAATCTCATCGGTCAGTGTCTGATAGTCTGCTGCACCATTACTTTTCGGTTCGTACTCAAAGATGGTCTGACCAGACAGCGGCATTTCGGCTATGGAAATATTCTCTCGGATTTTCGTCTGAAAAACCTTCACTCCATATCGTTTTTCCACCATGGAAATCACTTCCCTGTTCAACTTCCGGTTATTGAACCTGGTGAAGAAAACACCGCCTAATTCAAGCATTGGATTTACCCTGCGTTTCACTTCCCGAACTATATCATCCAGCATGGTCAAGCCTTTCAAGGGCAAGGCTTCGGCAGTGAGCGGTATGTAGAGTTTGTCCGCTGCCACCAGCGCATTGGTTGTCACGATACCGAGTGAGGGCGAACAGTCCATCAAGATGTAGTCATACTTCTCCTTCTGTTCATCGAGGTAGGATTTGAGAATGCACTCCCTTGCCATCATGGTAGCCATGTCTATTTCGGCTCTTGCCAAGTCCAGTGATGCTGGAACAAGGTCCAGGTTTTCACGGATGGGTACGATAGGCAGCGGTTGGTCTTTGACCAGCGTATCATAGATGCTCGTTTCCGGGTCTTCGTTCTGCGTCAGCGTGAACGTGAGGTTCTGCTGTGCATCCAGGTCAACGAGCAGCACCCGTTTTCCTCTCAGGGCAAGTGCTGCACCTATACATGCGGTAGAAGTGGTTTTGCCGACTCCACCTTTCTGATTGCCGATGGCTATTGTTAATTTTTTTTCTTCCATTTTTATAGGTTTACTATATTACTTTACTACTATATTATTATACTACAAATATACTATATTATTTTATTATTACATAATTAGTTTACCTATATTTTATTAAAAACAATACGCTATTTATATGTTGTATATCACATATTTACATCGTTTTTTCAAAGGGAATAAAATATAGATTTACCCACTTAACTTAAATGCGTAATTAAACATATTATCATGTAAAATCTATTATATAACAAATAGATATTTGCATTATATTTCATTTTAACATAGTCAACTATCTCTACTATCCAAAATATAAAAACTCCGACCCACGCCTCACGGCGGAAGTCGGAGCGGAACATATATAAGGAATTTACGCTGTCTGTTTGGCTGCGAGTATCTGATGGGCATGGGCATTGACCAGCCGGACAATCCGGTCATGGTGCGGAGTATTCGTATTGCACAGCCCACGGCTCTGTATCACTTTCCCCTCGGTCAGTGAGAACTCAATCGTCTCGATGCGGTTCCCCTCCTTGTCATGAGCAGATAGTATCAAGCTGTCCGCCTTGGCATAGTATTCGCATTGGAAAACACAATGATGCAGGGCATTTCCCTCGGCTTGGAAGGCTTCCAACGTATCAAGTACCGAAATCACCAGGTCTTTGTCGGTGATGGTGATACCGAAATAGCGTGACTTCTCCTTGTAGAACTCGGCTTCCTTCCGTTTGGCTCGCTGCATCTGTTCTTGGCTTTTGCGTTTCTGCTCCATTTGGTTGTGCCGGTTCATCCAATAGTCATGCTCGGCTCTGAGGTTCTGCGGACAGATATACCTGGGGTTGCAGATGTCCTTGCCACACTGCTCCAGCAAGCGGATGGTATCTGCCCACAATCCCATGTCCGAAGGGCGGTAGTGATGCCGGGTGGCTACCTTATACGACTGCCAGCATCGGTCAAGTTCCAAAGGGCGGTTTACAAAATAAGACACGGCATGTAAATCTTTCGACTTGAGGATGGTTTCCATCCGGCTGTCTGTCAGTATGGCTTTCATCAGCTTCATCGGATGGCAGTCGGGCAGCTTGCCATTCATACCGTTGCGTTTCAGTTCGGGCAGCAACCGATAGTGCGGATAAACATAGGTATCTGCAATGAGCCAATGGACTTCGGTCGGTCGCTTCAAGGTGATTTCGGATGCCCAATCAAAGCAGTCCACATAGTAGCCCAATGTCCTTGTTCTTGCTGCGACAGCTAACTTGCCTTCGGCATTGAGCCACAGACGGCATGCCTCCCAGCAGTCTACCTCCATAGGCATTCCTTTCCGGAAGGTCGTTTCCAAACGGAATACCCGTTGCACCTGCAAATGGTCTATTACTTCGAGGGAAGAAAAGTAGTAGGCTTCCTTGATGGTGCGTTTGAGGGTGTCCTTTATCTGTAAGCGAGTACCGCAATAAGGGCAGCATACCGACTTGCCTTTTCCCTCATAGTCGAAGTGCCTGCCACAATCGCCACATGTACACTTGTGTGCGGAAGTACGGAAGCAGACATGTCCTGCCACTTTCCGCATTGCCCATGTGAGCACTTTGGGGCTTATGCCGGTCAGTTTCTCATTGGAAGCTGCCACCTTTTTATCTATTTTCGTTCTTGCTTTCATAGTTCCATGCCTTGAAATAGTGAGAGTTCTTGAATGGGTTTGGGTTGCGATTTGGCTGCCTTGGGTCGGCTGTTGCGTTGCTGCAGCTGCAGTTTCCGCATTTCCTCCTCCTGGTATCGTTTGAGGGCAATGGCACGCTGCTCTGCCTTTTCCTCCTCGGTCAGTTCGATATGATGGTTCACCACCACGTTGCAGTTCATCGGCTTGCCAATTTCCAAATCGGGTTCATCTATCGCATGGACTGCCATGGAATAGACTTCATCATCAGAGAAACCGCAGCAGCCGGATTGCTGTACGGCATGGAAGATATAGTTGACCACATCGTCAATGGTGCGTGTGGTGGTTTCATACTTGGCACGGAAGAGTTCGTCTTCCTTGGCTCGGTTATCAAGATAGTTCTTGATGAGTTCCTTGAAATGGTCAGTTCCTTTCATATGTTCCTATGTTTAAGCGTAAATAATTATTTGTAGTCACCGGCAGTATTCAGCCTACCATGACGTGGCAGTCCACCACTTCGGCAGGAAGACCGAAAGCAGGATAGTGTGAGAAGTAAGGGAAACATTCTCCCTCTTGTTCCGTTGCGGTAGTGATACCCATGACCTTGTTCTCCGTGTACCATTGGTCAATCAGAGCGATTTCTTCATCCGTCAGTCCGGTTGCATCCGAGTTGAACAGATAGCAGAGTGCCCATGTAGGAATAGCTTCAATGAGTGTGTCCATAGCGATTTCATTTTAAGTTCGTTACTCCGTGAATCAGATGGGAAGCAGTTCCAGCAGTTTCTGCAGTGGAATGGAATTGATGTCCGACTTTAGGAAGTGCACTATCCATTCCGGCTCTTCAAAAAGCGGGTGCATGGGTACCACACTGAAATCGTCCCCATTGGAATAGCAGTCGATTTGTGCATAGTTGGCGCCGTCCTTGCGGATGTGTGCATAGAAAGGAGGCATACCGCAAAAGCACTTGCGGAGACTCTCTCTGTCCCACTGCAGGGTGAGTTCGTAAACACTGCCCTTGTAGAGCATCTTTTCTTTTCGGTCTTTGAGTTTGTATGCCATAGCTGAACTAATTTTTTCCCTTTGGTTTGAAGCCTTAGGGCTTCTCACTCTCGGGTGATTTTTACGATACCTCTTCTCACGAAGGGTGTAAGGGACAGAAGGCAAATGTGGCAAGGGGAAAGCGGACGGAATACCCAATTTGGTACAAATTGTGGAAGGCTGCCGGCTGCTTTCTTCGCAGCCAAGCGCAGCGCCATTTGACGCCGTACCGACCCTTCGTACCTTTGTATCGGAAAATTCATCGGGAGTGCAGATGAGCAACTTTATGGAAATCATACATGATTTTAAGACAAGTAAAAATAATACTATCCTTCTATTTGTCTATATTACATATTTTATTAACTTTGCAACTAAACTATATATGCTTATTTATGAATAGAAAATTAACCATTATCTTTAGTATATTACTTACTGTCTTAACTCCCTTGACATGCCTGTCAAAACAGAAAGACGTAAACACCTCGCTTCAAAAGCAAGTTGAACAACTTCTAGAAGGAAAAAATGTCCAAGTTGGAATTGCAGTTTACTATCAGGGGAAGATGCTTTGTACAAAAAATGCTGATCAATCTTTTCCTATGATGAGCGTATTTAAACTCCATCAAGCAGTAGCTATTCTTCATTGCTTGAAACAAGATTCGTTAACATTGAAAAAGCCTATGCTCATTACTAAGGATATGTTGTCACCTGATACCTATAGTCCACTACGGGATAAATATCCAGATGGAGATATTCGATTAAAAGTAAGTCAGCTGATTGAATATTCAGTAGCGCAAAGCGACAATAATGCAAGCAATATTCTTTTTAACCTGTTCGATGGTACACATTATGCAAATCAGGTTATACAGGATTTAGGGTGTACAAATACTCAAATAAAATGGACAGAAGATGAGATGGCGATGGATCATAGCCGTGCATATTTTAATAGTACAACACCAAACGATGCAATTCTCTTGTTGGAAATGCTTGTTGATAATAGAACTCAGAGACAGCAGGATTTCCTTTGGCTTACAGAAGTTATGTCAGGAACGCAAACCGGGCCTAATCGTTTGGCTAAATACTTACCCACATTAGGCACAAAGTTATATCATAAGACAGGAACTGGTTATGTAAAAGATGATGGCACAATTGTAGCTGTAAATGATATAGGCTTCGTAATACTACCGAACGGAAAACATTACTCTATTGCCGTATTTTGCAAAGATAGTAAGCTGTCGTCAGAGAAAACAGAAGAACTCATTGCTGAAATCTCCAGACTTACTTACGAATACATTCACCGCAAAATTAGCAATCAATAATATATATAAAAATCACCTTTTCCTCTAATGAAATATAGGCAATAGAAAAAAGTTCCAATCTTTCACGGTTGGAACTTCTTAAACATCACAATTAAACTTACAAAAGCAAATTACTACTTCTTCGCAGCCGCCAACGACAGTTTTCTGAACTGCTTCAGAAGCGGTTCCATTTCGAGTGAAACACAGCGGGCACGTTGGCCGGCTGCCTTGTTACCTTTTTCGGCTTGAAGGACTGCATCCTTTTGGAATGCCTCCATCTTCATCTGAAGTTGTACGAGTAATTCATTCATAATCTTTGAATTTAGAGGTTACTTTAGCTAATAGATACTTATCACCGGTCTGAACTTATGCGCCTGATCCTTCGGAGTTTCTTGAATGGTTCCCGACTGCATCGAGAAGAGCCAGGCCTTGCTGTCCCTTTGTCCCTCCACTTCGGTGGAAGTCCACAGCCAGCAGTCACCAGGCTGCAGACTGATGGGTAATCCGCCGACCGCCTCTATCCGTTGGTTGACCAACCCTATTTGCTGATAGAGGTAAGTGAGCTGCTTCACCGAAGGAATGTAGGCGGACTGGCCGTAGCGCCACATGTCGAAGACATAAACGGCTAAGGGAGATTTCACTTCCTCGTTGCGGTACATGGCATGGGTGTTCTCATTGCCGTCTTCCTTCTCCAATGAAGCCGAGGTTTCCTGTTCAACACCCAGACTATCAGCAAAGGCTTTAGGTGTGACGTCCCGGATGGAAACGGCATAGCCCAAAGCTTTGATCTCCGGATTCCGGTTCACATGATAGACAATGGCCACCGGTTCCTTTTTCGAGGAAGAGAACTTCTCTTTAGACAATACGCTGCCATCCGAGCAGACTACATCACCAACCTGGAGGGAAGAAGCGATAGACCTGTCTCCTTCATGGTTACATTCTTCGCAGGAGGTAAATAACATGGTTCCTCCTGTGAGTATAGCGCACAGTAAATGTTTCAAATTTCTCAGTTTCATAGCAGCGGTATTTCAAATGATTTGACTACAATTTCCGCCTCCTTATCGAGGATGAACCAGTATTCAGAGTGATACGGTTTTCCTTTTAAGGTCTTGGCTTCAAAATCTATCTTGACCTTCCATCCGTTGAACGGCTTCTTTTCTTTGGCTTTTTGCGGATTTGCTCCCTCCAGTTCTCCATAAGCTATCAAAGCCCGGAGGGTGGTCATGGCATCCAGCTGACGGGTGACCTGATCACTCATTGCGGTATCGTCCTTGTCGAGGTTCTGGAAGTAGTCCGTTTCCTCCATCAACTTGTGGCCGTACTGCATCAAGTGCATGGAAAGGGCAGCCTTTTCATGTTGATTGACATATTCCTTGCCGAATACCGAATCTGCCTTGCTGATTCCCTTGATTTGGATGGACTCCGGATTATCAACGGTTGCTTTCAAGGCTCTCTCTGCGATTTCCACCGCCCGTTTCTCGGGTCGGCCGGAACAGCTGGCGAAGTAAAACAGTCCGCCCCAAAAACTGACGGCGGTTACCAGCATGATAATCATTTTCATTCCCGGTTTCATATCTTCACGATTTGGAGTTTGTCGGGAGAAAGACCGAGACGCTTGCGGTAGATGGTGCCGTCATCACGGTACATCTCCAGTTCATTGGAGGTGATTTCTTTTTCACAGATTTCCTTGGCTTCCGTCAGGCTCAGCTGGTGGCCACCGATATTGCGCCAGATGGCAAAGTTGCACGGCGCCTGCTGGTTGCTGTAATTGGAGCAGTTAAAGGCTCTCGTACCCACCCGAATATCACCGCCACAATGCGGACATTTTCCGATGACGGACTGCATGTTGATGGCACCGTTGTCTGCCAGTTCCAGCACGGAAGGGAAAGTCTTTCCCTCCTTGGAAGCGAAGCCGTCCAACAGGATGAAGCGGTGCTCCAACAGTTCGGTGATTTCTTCGTCACTCATCTTGCGGTTGCCGATAATGCCGTTGATATTCAGCACACAGGTAGGCTGTTCGGCGATGTTGTTCTCACAGCGGTAGCCCTTGCAGGTCTTTACCACGTTGCCGCCACACAAGGGACAACGACCGATTATTTTCTTTTCCATACGCTTTTGTTTTTGGATGATTTGTTTACTATATGATTCTGTTACTTATTGCATTGATTACTTTCTTATTTCCTTACTTGATTACTATGTGATTAGTAAATTAGTTTACTTGTTTACCTATTTACCATTTCAGACTGTAGCCCTGGTTCCAGTCCGAGATGATACCGCCGATGATGTTCTTGCCGGACATCACGTTGGCCCATCCTTCGGGATCAAGCGAAAACCAGAGGTCGTTCCATGAGAGTGTGCGTACCTGCCAGGCCAGGATAAACAGGTCGGTGTTGATGGCTTCCAAACGGCTGACCACCTCGTTGGCGATGTAGTAGCGTTCCGAAGCGTTCAGCAGGTTCACCTTGTGCTTCTCGTTCTTTCCGTCATCTCCTGTCACGTCATACTTGCCCGAAGTCACCAGCTGTTTCATGAAGGGAAAGAGTGCCGTCATCTGTGTGGCAGCATCCGTCAGTTCATCCGATACCATGGCCGCAATGACGGTTCCTTTCAGATTGCCGCCCACCGATTTGAGGAGCAGGCTG
This sequence comes from Phocaeicola sp., assembly GCA_029257865.1. GTDB lineage: Bacteria > Bacteroidota > Bacteroidia > Bacteroidales > Bacteroidaceae > Phocaeicola. Next base: position 24,569 of record JARIAN010000027.1, on the reverse strand, counting down.
CAGTTCTGCGGGATTTCCTTGGCCACCAGTTCCCCAGCCCGCTTAATCTGGTAGAGGTTCTGCATGGCGCCCTGCGCATTCGAAAGGTAGTCCAGCATCTTGTCTTCCACCTGGTGAATCCGCTCCAGTGAAGCGGTTACTGCCACTTCCGCTGCAATGATTTTCTCCTGCGTCTTCTTGCGGTCCTTGTGGATCTTCTTCAAGGCTGCGGTCTGACCCAGTACGGCAGAAGTTAATGCCGGGTCGGTCTGTTGGGCAAAGAGCGGAGTTTTACCTATCAATAAGCCAACAGCAGCGATTAACAAGGAGCGTTTCCATCGTCTTGTATTCATACGTTTATAATTTAGGGCCTGCATTTCTGCGTTCGGCCAGGTTATTGATTTGGTCCTGTTTAGTCGGATGCAGCCGCACCTCCATCGGTTTGTTGAGCAGACAGTCGTTCCAGTCCTTGAAAGCCTTGGGTGGAAGCCATTGTCCCATATCGTATCTGACCGACAGGTGTTCCTTGACTTGCACCTGAAAGGGTCGCTCCGGATCAAGCCGGAAGGAACGTCCGTTCGCTTCCACTTCCAGACTGTCACGGGTTCGGTTGATTTTCAAGGGGATGTTCTCTACCAGCGCCATCATACGCAAGCCGTAGATGCGACCGGGCAGGTCATTGTCGAAACAGTCAAACGGACGGGCTCCGGGAAAGCGGTTCAGTACCTGCCGGATTTGTCCGTCAGAGAACGTACCGCCCAGTGATACCAGGGCAATTTCATTGGTCAGCTGCTTCCGGTTCCATTGGTAGAATGCCATGGCATCGAAAGCCGACTCACAGAAGAAGACACTCTTCACGACATTCGGATAGCCTCCTGACAAGTCGGCCACCCATGCAGAAGAGGAAGAATCACTTCCGGCCGCCTTGGACTTGTAACCGCCGTACCCCCGCATTTCGTAGCCCCGGACCTGATCGTTCTCTCCGTTGGTATAAGGGAAGCCGATGTTGTAGCCGTCAAAGTTCTCGTTCTTCCTGTCGCGGATGAGCCGGATGAACGGAGCAAAGGTGCGTACCGTTTCATCGGACAATCCCCTTTGTTGGAAGATGGCCGGAATCTTGTCGGGATTTATCGGCTTCACCTCATACCTGGAGCTGTCGAAGGTGGCATGATATCTGGCTGACTGTACATACTCCCGGTCCTCGCGGTATTCGGGTTCGGGCATGTTGGCAAAGCGGGACAGCACCTTGGCTATCTTCTGCCATTCATCCTTGCCCGACACGTTGAAGGCATTCAGGTTCTCCCGGATGAGTGTGACCACATCCCCCTTGGAACCGTCACGGCGGAAGAACCGCTGGGAAGCCTTGTCCTGGGGGTGGCAGATTACGAGCGCATCCCGCTTTTCCTTGCCATCACCCAACACCAGCTCCATGTAGCGGCCCACACCGGCCTTTCGGTCCAGACGGTACCCGAGCGCATAGGCTACATCGTCGATGCCTACCTTGGCTTTGAGGTCCTTGAAGTTTACCTTGTAATCAGTCATGGTTCATGGAATTGAAGGTTCTACATAAAATCAGATGCTTAACTTGGCACCCACTGCCTGCGTGCGTTTGAGGTTGGCTATCTCCGGTTCGAAGGTCTTGTGCGCTGTCATGTTCAGGAAGGCAGCCTTGTCCTTGTAGTCCGTCAGCTGGAAATAGGTTTTGGCTGTATCTTTCGATACCTTCTTCAAACCCAGTTCCACACCATCGAAGGAAGCACGGATGGCATAATCCCCGTTGCGTGTCTTCACGATGGCCGCATTCTTGAACGGCACTTCTTCGCCTTCGTCCAACGGGGCAAACGGGTCGTTCTTCGTCAGATAGGGCTGTTCGTTCAGTGCCAGCCGCTGCTTGTCCACCTGGTCCAGAATGAGGTCCGAAGCCTTGTTCACGTCCGCCATGACGGAGACAATGAACTTCGGTTCCTGCTTCAGCACCCCAATCCAGGAATCCAGATAGGCTGCGGAGTTGTCCGTCACCTTCATGTCAAATCCCATCGAATGGCTGATCATGGCAGCCGTCAGTTCCGCCACCAGTTCCTCCTTGGCGTATTTCGGGTCTCCGAAACGTCCGCCCATCTCGCGGTTGAGCCGTTCAGGGGTCATGGTGGAGTGTGACATCTCATGCAGCATGGTGGAATAGAACTCCATGCCGCCCCGGTAGATTTCCTCTGGGGTATCGCCGATGTTGAACTGCTCCTTCATGGGCAGCACCACGATGTCCTGAGCTGGTGAATAAAACGCTCCGTCCACCCGCTTGTCTGCCTGTATGGGGCAGAGCCAGCCTTGCGTCTCAATCATCCGGTCGAGAGCGGCATGGACATACATGCCTTCCTTATCCCGAAGTTCGGGCACCTTGAACTTCTCCATAAGCTTCTGCACCCGTTCGGGCTGCACCTCTGCCAGGTTGGTCTGGTCGATGTTATATACGGGGAAAGCCTTGAAGAAGGGAATGACATCCATGCCTTTCTTCTCCTCCTTGCTCATGGCCTTATACTCCTCCGAACTGACCTTATGGCCGTTCTTGTCCTTGACCAGCACGTCCCAATAGACCACGGGGAAGGCTTTTTCACCTTTCAGTACATGGGCCTTGAGGTTGTGTGCCTGCTTGAAGGTGAGGTACACCGGCAGCTGGTAGCCCTGGGCTGCGGTCTGCAGCTGGAGGAAGAAGGAATTGGAACCCGAGTAGTTGCGGCCTCCCACGTTCTGCGGGAGACCTGCAAATCCGGATGTACCGCCAATCCAGCCTTTCTTCCAGTCGGAAGCCTTCATCTGTTCCATACGGGCTATCATCATTTCGGCAAAGCGGTCGATGGCTACCTGTCCGGCATTGCCGGATGTGTTAGTTCCATACGCCATAGCTTTCGTCATCCATTACCTGACGGTCCATCTGGTCGATGTCCGTCTGTTCGACATAAAACTCTGCGGATTCATCCGAAGGATCCGTGCCGTGGGTCTGGCACCATTCCAAATAATCCTCTGCACTGTCCCCGTCCATCACAAAGCGGAGGAAACCGATTTTACCGGTCTGAAGGAGTTCCACTAACTCCTCATGTGTCTTTTTAGCTGTCATATCTTTTCGTCTTTTATTGTTTCTTGAATATTCGTTTGTTTCTTTTGATTTTGTTATATTTTCATGGAAGCCGACTTCTCCAGCTTGTTGGTCACGGCTGAAAGCATCCCGGTAATTTCCGTATTGAGGTACTTGGCCGCAATCTGTTCCCGGGTGGCAGTCTTTGCCTTGAAAAGTGAGTAGCCGTCATCGAAGGAGAGTTCATGCTTGCTGGTCTTGCCCTTATCGCCTAAGTCCATCGACACCTTCCATTTGTTGTCGGAGTGGTCCTTGGCCACACGGACTCCTTTGGGGTCCACTCCTTCGGGAAGCTGATACTTCTCGTAGGCTGACTGCAAGTGCAGGCGCTCCCCGAAGTTCTTCTCCACAAGTTGTGTAGGACTGACCACGCGGTCGAAGTAGGCATTCAAGTCCTCACGGGAAGCCACTGCCGACATCTTGGTGTCACCCATCTGCACATAGAATTTATACTTGCCGTAATCCGGTCGCTGCTCGTCCTTTTCCTTATAGACATTGAACTTGTCGATGGTAATGGCTCCATCCGGACCGGACAACTGCTTCGGCATTTGGTACGCTTCTTCCGATACCTTCGGCATGAGCTTAGTGGGATAATACTTCTCCATCAGCTGCGGCACCGTCATTTCCTTCTTCTGGTATGCGGCCAAATCCGCTGCGTCCATCTTCTGCGGCTTCAGCTGTACGCCGTCCATCTTGGCGGTGAAATACCAGTCCGCCGGATTGGTAGTGCTCTGGAACGCATGGCCATGGCTGACTTTCTCGCCGTTGGCGGTAATCATCTGCGGTTCACGTGGCTTGCGTTCCTGCTTGGATTCCGCTTTCTGCTCGGCCTGTTGTTCACTCTTGACTTCGGCTTTGGCTTCCGTCTTCTTTTCCTTGGCAGGTTTCTCCTCTGCAGCCGTCTTGACTGTTTTGGTTGGCTCTTCCTGCACAGCCTGTTCTTTCTTCTTTTTCGCCATAGTATTCTTGTTGGAGGTATTCGTTTCTTTCAAATCTTCCCCGGTCTTTTCCCTGGGCTTCTTCATCAGTTCCGGACGGTCTATCGCCTCGCAGATGGCGACCCGTTGACCGGAGCGAATCAGCTTGGGCAGATGCTTGTCCAGTTCATGACGGGGAAAGGTCAGGAGTTTGATGGGGTCTTTCTCTAAAGGAAGAATCTTGTCTGATACCTTCAGCGCCAATATTACCGATGCCTTGAGCGCATCTTCCTTGTACATTTCATAGAAATCTCCTTTACGGAAAAGCAGCACCGCATCGGGATGTTTCTTCTTCAATTCGTTGAACTGCCGGACGAAGCCGACATCCTTCTCTGCATTCTTCTTGACCATAGGGAAAAGGATTTAGCGTTTGAGACCTTTGGATTGTTCAGCTTTCGGCGCATGGAGTTTCAAGGCTCTTTCCTGCGACTGCTTGTCCACCACCTGCTTGTATTCCCAGCGGTTCTTGTCCGTCATCACCAGTCCCAGGAACTCGGGATGCTGTTCGTCGTAGCGGAGTTTCTGCTGTCGTTCCCACTCTTTCATGTCGCCCTGAATGACCTTGAAGCCTTGGGGGGCTTTCAAATCCACACCGACCGAAACCTTCTCACCGCCTACATTCAGCTCAATGGGTTTTCCCTCGCGTACCTGCTGCTTTTGCTGCATGCCCAGTTCGATGTCGTTGACCTTCTCCATGTCCTTGAGCTTCTGTTCCAGCTGAACGTCCGTTACACGGCGATGGATGACGGATTTGGTTTCGGGATCGAGTTGCAGATATTGTTGGGTCTTCTCGCCGTTGACTTCCACGGCTTTCTGGATGACCTCACCTTTACTCAACCGCTCCGCTTCTTGGTCAGACAAACGCAACACTTGATTGCGTTCCTTTTCCAGTACGGCACGGACGGGATAAGCCATGAGCGCCGGATTACCTTGCTGGTCGGTGGTCAGCTGTAGTTTGAGAGGAAGTGTGATAAGGTCTCCGTTCCGGGCACTGATGGACACCTGCAAGAGCGGTGTGACCTCTCCGGAAGCCAATTTCTCCTTCACTTCTTGAGGGAGACTGTCGGCCTTTTCCCGGTCAATGCCCAATGCCGCCAACTTCTCGTAGGGCAGCCTTTCAGAATGATTGATGTTGTGCATTTTCGTATTGTTTAAGTAAAACGATATATTTGCGGTCGGAACCGCCTTGAACACCCGCAAAAGTATTGTCAACCCTATCATTGAAAAGAAATGCACAACATCATTCTGACCGCCGTGCTGTTGATTCTTGGTTCCGCTTCAGCATCGGCACAGTTCTATACGATTACCAAAGAGAAGGGAATCCGTCCTGAAAAGCAACAAAAAGTGGCTCCTGATACCCTACAGAGGAGTTTGGGCGCTTACGAGTCTTGCAAAAAGGCAGAAAAGGACTCACTTGCCCTAGAGGTGCCTGTGAAACCGCTTTCGGAGCTATATGCCCGAAAAGTTTACGCAAGGGTGTCCCACGAAAAAGCGTCTGATAAGGGAACTGAAGGAACTACGGTTTCTAATCGAAAAGAACTTCCTACACTCACTATTCCCAATCTCTACCGGGAAATCATCCGCAATGGCATCCGGCATCCGAAAATAGTACTGGCACAAGCCATACTGGAAACGGGCTGGTTCCGTTCACCGCTCTGTCGGAACCGGCACAATCTGTTTGGACTGACGAATCCCAAAACCGGGAAATACTATGAGTTCAACCATTGGACGGAAAGTGTCCGGGCCTACTATACCAAGGTCCAATACAAATACACGGGCGGCAGTTATTTGTTATGGTTGCATAAGATTGGCTATGCAGAAGATCCGAGGTATGTGCGTGAAGTGATGAAAGTAGTAAGTCAATTATGAGCAATCCTGAACCGGTTATGGAGAAGCGATAAAAATCATAATACGTGCCGTTAAAAATGCAAATGGATGATGTAATCTCATGAATACTCTATACCTTTGAGTTCTAATACGTTTATGCGATATGGCATCAGATTTTATACAGTCAAAGGGCATTGCGATATACAATGCCTCTTTTTATGAAAGCAGGCTGGAAGAAAGTTTACAGGCCGGAACCTGGGCAGTGGACAACTTTCTGTCTTCAATGGCTTGTGCAAATGAGGAAACTCATAAAAGAATGATATGGGGTACATTGCTTCATCTGAGAAAGGTGGCTTTCAGCGATGATTACACAATCAGTTTTTTAGGAGCCAGCTATAACCACATCTTCTCCCATCCTCTCATCCGCTCACACCTACACTATATGTTCAGGCCGGCGGATGTCACAGACTTGCTGGATTATGCTTCGAGGAACTTTCAGGAAGGTGACAGCCTGCAAAAGTCGTTTTGCTACATTGTTCTGCAGCTGCAACTCTCGGGACATGTGGTGGTTTCCGATTTGATTCAACCCGTCTGTAAACAATTACAGGAACTATATGAATGTATCAGACAGAATCCAATTCCCCGATACAAGAATGCCTATGTACGTTATTCGTTTCTGCTATGCTGTTATCGGATTCAGCTATGTGACAAGAGTCCGCTGGAGAAAGAAGAGCTGTATGTCTTGTTGTACAAGGAATGGAGAATCATCACCCGGATTATTTCCGTATTCTCCGGCATTGTGGTAGGTTGTGAGTTTACCAACTTTGCCAGCCTCACGGCCAACATGAAAGGCCATATAGAGTTTGCCCATCTGTATGTGAAAGCTGCGCGGACAGATAAAGGGAAACGAAACAAGTATAGCGGTAAATCTGGAGTTGACCACTTACAGAAATTAGAAGTAGAAATGCAGAGACAGTCCGATAAAAAGAATTCGTCATTAGATGAACTATACAGAATTTTATTCAAATAAGAAAAGGTTCATTGTATCTGTACAATGGAAGTTATTTGTTTGATTTATTTATCGAAAATATATGTTACAACGTTAATCAAACTTTGATTACTTTTGTAAAATACATTCAACTTATCATATGGGTAAAAAGAAAAATAAGAAGAGAAACCTAAATACTTGCTATGTAGAAGTCGAAAAAAACTTAGGAATGTGGCAGGACTATATGCAATATGGTCCGCAATACGACACGAACAATGATTGTCCGATAAATCCAGGTGAATCTGATATGGTGGAACAACTTTCTTTCAAGAAACTGTCTGTAGATACCAGAAACAACTTCGCGCAACCATGGTTAATTTGGTCCTTGATTACTGGCAAACAGAAAGACTCATCCCAGAGGGTGCTATCATTAAAGAATTTAGAAACACAGCTATAAAGGAAGTCTACTATATTTCCGGACAATATGCCAAGGACAGCGAAGAATTGAAATACATGTTGAACGAATGTATAGTTTCTACCATCAATAAAGAACTGAAAAAAGAGAAACAAAGCAACAAATGATATTAAAGTCTTGACCTTATCAGAAAGAAGGCGTGTTTTTCTGCTTTTCTTGTAATTTATTCCATTAAAACGCATTACAAAGAGAATTCCAGATGTGAGATGAATAATAAAATTCTGTAGATGCTATCATGTAGTTAACGAATATGCATAAATTGCATAATGGTACGTATATGTGATTTATTATGCGGTTCCAGTGTTAAAAGTGAAATTTATTTTTCTTTTTGTTTACAACAACAAAAGAAAACCTTATATTTGCCACTGGAGCTATACCTCCCATTGTCGGCATCGGAATGATGTCTTCAACCGGATAACATATTCCGGACCATATTCTCTCTTTTGTAGCTCCGTCCGCACCTACCTTACTTCTTCAGCGGACACAATCCATTGGAAAGGCCGGTAACCTTTCCCATCATTAACCTTAATCACACAAGCGATGAAGCAACTAATGCTACTTCTATTCGGTGCAGGAGTTGTGACAGCGGGTGCACAGTCCCCCGGCGGTGTCAAAGGAACAGAGTTGTGGTTCCAGACATTGCCCGTGACGGCAGACCTTCAAGGCGCATACCGCTGGATGGATCTCGCAGGGGATTCCGTAAAATTGCGCTCTCTTGACCGCAGCGGAAAACCGGGAAGCGAATACACCCAGACCCGCTCCTTCGCGCCGGCATTCAATTTTCATCCGGCACTGTACCTTTCAGGAGGAAGCTACGGAAAAACAGCTTCCTTCAAGTTCTCCAACTTTTCACAGGCTACTGTCTTCAGTGTCTTTGCCCTGCCTCCCGAGAGTCACGACAAGGATATGCTGCTCTATTCCCTTGACGGGAGGAAAGGCGGCGGATCCATCCTGTCCAAGGACAAGGCCGTACGTGCCAACGGCACGGAGCCGCTGGACTACGGAAAGGAAACGGGAGAAGACCTCTTGTTCTCCTCCTCTGACAGACAGTCTGCGACAGACTTCCGGGAGTCCTCCGTCCGCGTGCTCACCTATCTGAAGAGCAACCGTCCCGGAACGGGCCTTTGGGGAGAAAACTCCGTATCGAATCTGTTTGTCGGCGGTACTTATTCCGCATCCAATCCGCAGTTCAGCACCGGTTATGATGCAACGGCATTCGGGAACAACCGTTTTGACGGCTATTCCCCCGAAGTCATCATCTACGGACGTTACCTCACCCCGGCAGAACGCAGGAAAGTGGAAAGCTACCTGGCCGTCAAGTATGGAATCACCCTGAACAACTCCTATCTGGACAGTGAAGGCAACCTGATATGGGACAAGGACGAGAACTTGGGTTATCACCACCGGGTGACAGCCATCGGCTCGGATGCCGCTTCCGCTCTCTACCAGCCCCTCTCCACCACTTCCTACGAGGAAGAACCTGTCTATGCCACCTTGCGGGCAAACGATACTTTCCACGACGGCAATCCCTATGCGGAGTCGTCCGTCAGCCGCCTGCTCGTCATGGGGCGTGAATACGGCAATCCCTTGCCAGACAAAGGGTACATCTTCTGGGGTGACGACAACGGTCCGCTGACCACCTACACCTCACCGGCAGATACCCTGTGGCACATCATGCACCGTACATGGACGGTACGCAGCAATGTACCGGCATCGGCAGACAGCACCTCGGTACGCTGGAACGGCACGGGCATGACCGTTACCCGAAAAGGCTTCCTTGACACCATCGAGCAGGACTCAAGTGCGACCGAAGCCTTTGCCGTCACACCGGCACTTCCCGGCCGTGAAGGAGCCGTCTCCTTCTATTGCCCCCTCAGCCATCCCACATTCGACGCGGGCTTTACCAGCTCCGGCGGCAACACCTGTGAATACGGCTACCGCTTCGACAGGGAAGGAAACGTCTATGTCATCTCCGGCGGACAGGCCGGCACTACTGCTGTGGCCACCGGAGTCAGCGGCAGTGCCGTTTCCATCCGGAGGGAAGACGGTCAGGTCTATCTCCGCATTGACGGTATCGGCAGCCAGACGCGTACCATACTCCTGCCAGAAGCCTCCGGCTCAATGTCAGGTCTTATCCGGGCCGTCACCTCCGAAGAACCGCTGCGTATAGCCGCTGTACGCACCGGCGGCATCGGTGACACGGGAAACATGGCAGAACTGAGCCATGCGCTTACCCCGGATGACGAGTTCTCGCAGTATTGCCGCAACCGTACCCTGCTGCTCATCGACCCCAGCGGGGAAGGCAGGTTCGATACGGAAGACATGATAGCCGTGAAATGCTCCCGGCCGGACCTCATGCGCGGAAAGACCGTATTCCACAACCTGTTCTGGGATCTGGACGGCAGCGGCAGCGATGTTTTCACCTTTGCCTATTATGACGGACTGGCGGCAGATGCCCTCCCGACCCCGTCCACCTGTGAGGACGGCAAGCCCCGCAATGACGGCAGCATCGACATTGACATCCGCATCGGCACTCCCGTCTATGACTATGTGCTCTCAGCCGATACGGTAGCCGGCGTACCCAAGGATGAAATCATTGCAAGCGGCAAGTTCACCGGAGAGGCTCACCGCATTGACGGACTGGCTCCCGGCACCTATACGCTGAAAGTCACCCAGGGTGGCGGCAACGACATCTACGGAACAGGCGGACCGCTATACACCACCTACGTACACGACAAGCGGATCTTCGCATCCGGAGAAGTCTCCTGGACGGTGACAGGAACCAACTCCAACTACCGTCTCGGTGTGGAACCGAGAATATCCGACGACATCACGCAGTTCGGCTTTGATGTCAGAGGCGACAGGGCTCATATGATTATCGACGGACACACGAGCCTTACCCAGTTTATCCGCATCAAGGAAGGAGACGTCCTCACGCTGGGACTCGAAGGCATTACCGTATCGTACAAGCTCAACGGCAAGGTCATCCGCCGCTTTACCCAATGGAACATCCGGGCATGGCGTCTGTGCATCAAGTTCGGAACCGGTGAAACACATATTACCGGACTTACCGTAAACGGAGAGCCAATTCCCGATTTCACCTATTCGGGCAATGTACAGGTTGAGAATCCCAAGACAAACACAGCCCTCTTCACGGTACATGTAGGCAGTGAGTGCGACCCGACACTCCCCAACGGAACAGAAAAGAAGGAAGGTTCCCTCATCGGCTGGTCAGACCGGCCCGGAAACGGTGAAGGAAACAGCCAAGGAAACGGTAACAGGGACGATTCGTTCCAGGTAAAGCCTGACGGCACGACCGGTATCTTTGATGTCGTGCTGGAGCAGGACCAGCCCGGGGATGTCACGCTGATGGTATTCGACGCTTCCGGCAAACTGGTTCACGAGCAGTTCATGGAAGGTGGAACAACCAAACGCTCGCGCTTCGAGGCACCCGCCCCAGGAGTCTATGTAGTCAAGGCCATCGGTCCGGATTGGGAAAAGACCCGGAAGATTATAGCCAAATAGTTCAACTAAAACCGAAATATCATGAAACGGACAATTATCATCGCCGCATCAGCCGTGGCGCTGGCGGCAGCCGGCATTGCCGGTTCGCAATATCTGTCCGGCCAGTCTCCGAGTGCGCAGCTCCAGATGGAAACGGCACCGGAAATCCGGCAAGAAAAATCCGAAGACAGCGGCAGGAAAAAAGAAGACGGCAGCCGTCCTGCAAAGGCGGCAACTGCCCACCGCACTTCTTCCACTCCGATACAGGCAGCAGGCACGACAGCCGCCTATGCCACCCTCCGCTACGGTTCGGTCGGTATTCCCGAAGGGAAGACTGCCGACAACCCCGAGGACAACATCTTTGAAATCAACCTCTCCCGGACAATTCCGTCGGACGCCCGCGTCTGGCTGTGTTACGAGCTGCAGGGTGCGGATCACTCCGGAGCCGTAGCCAAGAGCATCAACGACCGTCCGGCCACCGGCGGTTATATGGCCACGGCATCCGACGGCTGGACCCATGTCCGCGAGGAGATTCACCCGGCCTGGCTGCATGAAGGCGTCAACCGCGTACTTTTCACGGCTCCCGAAGGCAGGAGCTATTCGGTACGCAACCTGCATGTCGAAACGGCATCGGGACCCGGACAGGCACTTACGCTGTCACAAACTCCGGTAGTCTATGGCGACCTGGCCTATGTGCACGGCTTCGTCCGTAACGGAGCCCGGACGGTCAAGGCAGGACATACCGTACTTACATTGCAGGACGGCGAGTTCGAAGGCATCGTTCCCGTATCGGGCAGCAGCCTCACGCTCAGTGCCACTACCGCCTCCGGCAAGACCCTGACCGCTTCCTTCCCGACACTGAAGAAAGGCAAGGCAGATTATGAACGCGCTTTTCAGACTCCGGTTGCCCGGATGGAAGGGAAGCATTTTGCCCAAGACAAGGCAGACAGCCTGAAAAATGCCAACGGTGCGCTGCTGGTAGATCATGGCGTCATGCTGGCAGCCAGAAAGCTGACCATGCGTCCCCTGCGTGAAATGGACCTGCCGGCACTGGATTTCGGCATGACCAATGTCACGGCCGAGGGAGAAGGCGTACGTTTCCTGCCGCACGGCATACACTTTACGGAAAAGGGAGCCACCGTCCGGTTGAAGTACGACCGCACCCGCATTCCGAGCGGCTACACTGAAGACGACATCCGTACCTATTATTTTAACAACGACACCAAACACTGGGTGGCGCTGGAAAGAGTGAAGGTCGACAAACAGGAAGCCTGCGTGGTGTCACGAACCACCCACTTCACGGATATGATCAATGGCGTGATTCAGGCACCCGAATCGCCGGAGACCGAAGGATTTGCGCCGACCATGATGAACGACATCAAGGCCGCCGACCCAACGGCCAAAATCAACCTGATTGCTCCACCGCAGGCCAACAACCGCGGAACGGCCAGCCTGCAGTATGCCTTTGAAATGCCGCCTGCCCGAAACGGCATGGCCCCCTCACTAGGCATCCAGTACAGCAGCGAGGGCGGCAGCGGCTGGCTCGGTGAAGGATGGAGCCTTTCAGTTCCTTCCATCTCATTGGACACCCGATGGGGCGTGCCGCGCTATGACATGGCCAGCGAGACGGAAACCTACCTGCTCTCCGGCTCCATGCTCTCGACCATGGACGAAAAGGGACAGATGGGTGTGGCCCACCGTGGAGACAAGATGCCCCGCAAGGCAGACCGGCAGTTCTATACCCGTCAGGGAGGAGACTTCAGCCGTATCATCCGCAAGGGCAGCAGTCCGGCAGACTATTACTGGGAAGTCACCGACAAGCAGGGTGTGAAATACACCTATGGCGGTGAAGGTGCCGTTCTGAAAGGCATATTCACGGATGTTTCCGGCAATACCCGTGAGGTGATTTCCGAGTGGAAACTGCGCCGGGTGGAAGAAACGCACGGCGACTTCATGGAATATGTGTATGAGGCAGCCGATGAAGATATCCGCGGCGGCTTGAAAGCCAAGGCGCTCTACCTGAAAGAGGTGCGTGCCGGAAATGCAGGACAGGAGCCCCATACCGTCGTGACGTTTGAAGGCGGCAAGACCCGGCAGGTGAAGACCAACAACGCCCGTTACGGCTACCTGACCTCTTCCAACCGCCTGCTGGAGAAAGTGACGGTGAACTTCCGGGGAAACGTGCTCAGAAGCTATGCTTTTGAGTACCGGAACGGTGCGTTCAACCGTGAACTGCTCGCCGGTGTGCGTCACCTTGACTCTAACGGGCAGGAGGTGTCTTTCCAAAAGTTCAGCTACTACGACGACGTGCAGTCCGACAAGGGATATGTCCCCTTCAAGGACAGTCAAGAAACGTGGAACACGCACAATGACGGGCTGGATGCCGGATTTGTCAATCCCCTGCAATCCGTCACCAAACGGTTCAGTGACAAACCGACCGCATTGGGAGGTACGGTAAGTTCTTCCACCAGCGGATCATTCTATGCCGGTGTGGGCCCGAACGATTTCAGCAAATGGAAAAGCAACACATTTGGCGGCTCATACAGCTATTCCAGTGACAACAGTAAAGGATTATCATCTTTTGTCGATTTGAATGGTGACGGTTTGCCTGACAAAGTTTTCCGCAAAGGTGGAAAGGTTTTTTATCGTCCGCAACTGAAAAATGCATCAGACGGAACGGTTTCTTATGGTGAAGCGATTAAGGTTTCCGGTATCAACAGCTTTGCTACGGTCAAGAGTTCAACCAACTCCGGCGGTGCTAAAGGAGTGGTCGGATGGAATATCTTTACAGCTGAACTCGGTTTGGACAAGTCACGTACCAAAACCAAGACTACCGAATATTTCAGTGATATAAACGGAGACGGACTGGTTGACCTCGTTTCCAACGGCAAAGTTTATTTCAACCACCTTGAGTTTGACAGCAACGGCAATGCGGTACCGACATTCACGTTAAGCAGTGCTGACACTCCGAGTCCCATCATCTATAGCGGAAAAATTGACGCTTCGGTGATTACCATCGACCCCGAAGAACAGGCAGAAGCCATCAAATCTTCTCCCATGGAGGACATCGTGCGCGTATGGCAGGCTCCCCGGGATGGTAAGGTCAGCATTTCCGGGACGGTCAGCCTGATTGCACCCGAAGGTGACTACGACAAGGAAGAATATGCCAAGGCAGACGGTGTGCGTGTATCAATCCAGAAAGGCAAAGCCGAAAGATGGAACTTGAAAATTGCCAAGGGAGATGTTTCGGCACACCCGGCTTCTGTGGACGCATTTGAGATAAAAAAAGGCGAACGCATCTATTTCCGCGTGCAGTCCGGTACGGAAGAAAAGAGCAACGGTGCTTTTGACAAGGTGGCCTGGTCGCCTGTCATCACCTATGCCGGTACGGCTGAGACCTTGCCGGGTGGCTATTCCACAACGGTTTACAAACCTGCGGAAGGTGCGGTATATGATGTGAATACCGTTGCCAATGTGGAAGGTGTTTCCTTCTCTGTATCAGGAAAGTTCAGCAAACCCGTTACTACGGATGATGTCGTGCTGCGCATTATCGGTTCAAACAACAAAAAGGACGATAACGGCAACGATAATCCGAATTATACGGAGCAAGTGCTCTTCACAAAGACCTATCCCGCAGCAGAGAAGGCAGATGCCGTGGAGGTATCGGCCAGTATCGCCAATGCCGAGAAGTTCCCGAACATAGGGTTTGAGATTGCATCATCCTCCAATGTGAACTGGGAGCAGATCCGCTGGATACCATCTGTGACCTACAAGGATTCATCCTCCGTTGACCGGACGCTTGCGATTCCGGCACATTACAGGATGTTTACCCATGCCGTGAAGGAAAGCCATTCCTATACGTTTGCTGCAACGGATACGGCGGTGATTGTCAAGCCCCGTATTACAGTGGCAAAAGGATTCAACGGTGACGTGACCTTGACGGTAAAGACAGCGGACAAACTGCTGGCGAAAAAGACTTTCACCATAACAGAAGGTGCTGTGAAGGCAGATGTGCTGAAGCTGGAAAATCCCGGCACCGAAAAAGTCTGGTTCGAGTATCATTATTCCGGTACGTTGTCGGATGATGCCCTTACCGTTTCACGTGTGCTGTTGCAGTCCGATACGCTTGGTCTGCCGAAGGACAGCGTGAACGCCGGATTCTATGCCGAAGGTGTCAACAGCGGTTTCGGTATGCTGTACCGTGGCTGGGGCGGCTTCGTTTACAATGCTTCCGAGGGACGCTATGGCAAGCCCATTGACGAGGCTCTGCTCAAACTCCCGGAGGATGAGAATGCCAAGATTGACCCGTTGACCCTGCCTTTCACACCAATAGGCACAGACCAGATGTCTCCCGACCGCTGGATTGGACAGCGTCAGGAAATCTACCTGACAGCTACAGAAGCCGGTACGGCCCGACTGGCAGAACAGGACGTGGTCATTACCAATCCGTTGGATAATCAGGTGGATGTCGCAGGCCTGGCAGGTGATTGTCTCCAGGGAACCGGTGCGGCAGCTGTTACCCAAGTCGCTACCAGCAAGAGTTCCGTAACCCAAGGCGGCGCCATGGGATTTACCGTCAACACTGCCGAGGGTAATGCCACGACAGATGTAACCATGATGGACATGAACGGTGACGGTTATCCGGATATCGTTGCCGGAGGAGTGGTACAATATACCAATTCTCAAGGTGGTATCAGTGGTGAGAAATCGCAGAAACTGGAAAAAATCTCCAGTGAAAACTCATCCAGTTCTAAAGGTTATGGTGGCAATCCGGTTGCTTCTGTTTCATCCATTGTTAAGTTAATCAAACATTCTCCTCAGACAGCAGCCAATTCTCAGACCAAATGGCAAGCCCAGTTCAGCCTCTCCGGAAGCGGCTCATACAACAAGGATGAAGCCGCAGTACAGTTCATTGATATGAATGGAGATGGTCTTCCTGATCAGATTCTGAAGAACAAGCAAGTACGCATAAATCTGGGATACACATTCTCAGACCCCATGGATTGGGGACTGGAACGCATTCAGGGTGGTGAAAGCAAAGCTTTCAATGCTGGTGCCAGCGGTGGTGCCGGAGGTGGTATGGGCGAAGAATTGGTTAAAGGTTCGTCCGTTAACAAGGCATCCGGCAGCTTTATGGCCGGATTCGGCATTGTATCTTCTGAAAGCAAGGAAGCGTACAACCTGATGGATATAAACTCCGATGGCTTGCCTGACAAGGTTTGGAAAGAAGGCAACGGAATAAAGGTGTCTTTCAATACCGGCAATGCTTTCCTCTCACCGATAAACTGGAAAGGTGCCAGTGCGTTGAGTGAATCAGCTTCAACTTCTGAATCCGTTAATGCTGCATTTACCATCAGCATCAACCTGCTTCTTCCTCCCATCAAGATTTCCACTAACCCGGGTGCATCCACCGGTCACAGCATCAGCCGCCCCACGTATGCCTTGCAGGATGTGGACGGTGACGGCTATCTCGATATTGTGAAATCCGAGAAGGAAAGCGAGCTGAAAGTGACCCGCTCCACCATCGGCAGGACGAACATGCTGAAGGCAGTCACCAACTCGCTCGGCGGCACGTTTACGCTGGACTATGCACATACCGCTCCCACATACGGGCTTCCCGGCGGCAAATGGGTGATGTCTTCCCTCACGGTGGATGACGGCATCCATGACGACGGTCCGCTCATGACCACCGCCTTTGAATACAAGGACGGCAAGCGCGACCGTCACGAACGCGAGTTCCTCGGCTTCGGCGAAGTGATTACCAGGAATCTCGACACCGAAAAGGAAAATGCGCTCTACCGCAAGTCCGTACAGAAGTATGACGTGTCCGGCTACTACACGCAGGGCAACCTCGTCAACGCTTCCGTGGAAGACGCAGCCGGAAAGGTTTACACCGAAACACGCAACGAATATGACGGCTACTACCTGACCGCCAAGGGTGACGAGTACACCTTTACCGCACAGCCCGTACTGTGCAGTGACCGTGCTTCCGCCTTCGTACCGCTCCGCTATACGGCGAACCTGCAATACGAAGGTGCCGCACAGGGAATGATTACCTCGGAGGCATGGAATGAGTATTACCTCACCGGCCACCACGGTGAGCTGAAATCCTACAAGTTCAGCAACAAGGGCAAGCTCGGCAGCAAGGGAGACGGCAAGTTTGATTACCAGACCTCCATTCGCTATACCTCCAACAGCAATAGGAACATCCTCGGACTGCCGACCGATGTGACCGTGACCGGAGGGGACGGAAAGGTTTACCACCAGGTATCGGCGGTATATGACACGAAGTACCCGAACCACCTGACCAAGATAACGCAGCAGCTCGGAAACGGCGAAGCCGTCACCGACTACCGTTATGACAGCTTTGGCAACATCCTGCAGAAGACACTTCCGGCCAATGCCAAGGGACAGCGCATGTGGTACAAGTACCGCTACGAGCCGGAAATGAACATGTATGTGGAACGTGTGGAAGATGCGTTCGGCTACCGAAGCGAGGCAGGCAATTTCGATTACCGCTACGGCATCGCCAAGGAACGCCGCGACCTGAACAACTTCTACTACGAGACCGATGTGGACGACCTCGGACGCATCACCGGAGTACGCGGCCCGAACGAGCTGGCTACGGGTGTACCTTATATAATTGCATTCGAATATAGCCCGAAGGCTGAATTTACGGCAAACGGCATCACCGCCCCGGCATACGCCGTGACGAAGCACTACGACATCCAGCATCCGGACGATGACATGGAAACCGTCACCTTCGTGGACGGCTTCGGTCGGCCTGTGCAGGTGAAGAAGGACGGCGTGGTCACTTCGGCATCCGAAGGCACGGTGTCCGATGCACAGAATGTAATGATTGTCAGCGGGCGCAATGTCTATGACGCATTCGGACGTGTCGCCAAGGCTTACTATCCCGTCACGGAAGAGCTGGGCAAGCGTACGGACTTCAACAAGGCATTTGACGGAGTATCGCCGACCGTAACGGTGTATGACGTACTCGACCGTGCCACGGAAGTGACCCTTCCCGACGAATCCAAGACGCTGACAGCCTATACCACGGATGCAGGCAGCCGGGCATTGGTAACTACCGTGACCGATGCTTTGGGCAACAAGCAGGCTACCTATACCAACGGCAGCGGCAAGACCGTCATGACCAAGCAGCTCAGCGGTCCTGACGGAGAAATCACCACCACCTTCGAGTATGACGGCATCGACCGTCTGGTCAGAGTCACCGACACCGAAGGCAACGTGACGACCTCCGTATATGACATGGGCGACCGCCGCACCGAGGTGAACCATCCTGCAAGCGGCATCACTACCTTCACGTATGATGCACTCGGCAATGTGCTGACCAAGCAGACTGCCAACCTTGCCAAGGAAGGCAAGTCCATCACCTACGATTACGATTATCACCGGCTGACGGGCATCAACTATCCCGACCACCCGGAGAACAACGTGAAGTATTACTACGGCGGACGCAACGCCTCGCAGAACCGCATCGGTCGCCTGATGCTCCGTGAGGACGGAACGGGAGCCATCGAGTACTTCTACGGCAAGATGGGCGAAGTCACCAAGACCCGCCGCACGCTGATTGTGCCCAATCAGGCGATTGCCACCTATGTGACGCAGTGGACCTACGACAGCCACAACCGCCTCCTGGAGATGATATACCCGGATGAGGAGAAGGTCACTTACTCCTACAACCTCGGCGGTCAGCTGGAGAAGGTACGCGGCTACAAGTCCTATGGCTATGACTACGTGAACCGCATCGGCTATGACAAGTTCGAGCAGCGCACCTACCTGAAATACTGCAACGGTGCGGAGACCTTCTACACCTACGAGCCCGCACGTCGCAGGCTGCAGAACCTGACGGTCAACGCAGGCGGCAAGTCCATCATGGACAATGGCTATACCTACGATGCCGTAAGCAACGTGCTCAGCGTTGCCAACAAGGCCGCACTTCCCGAAAGCGGAAAGGCGGGCGGACAGATGGCGCATGCCTATACGTATGACGCACTCTACCGCTTGGCAAGTGCTACGGGAACCTATGCCGGAGCGGACAGCAAGACAGCTTCCTACCGGCTGGAGATGGGCTACGACAACATGCACCGCATCGTGTCGAAGAAGCAGCATCTCACGCAGCAGGGCGTGCAGTTCGACGGTACGCTCCATGTGGGCTATGAACTGGCCTATACCTACGGCAAGACTGAGGGCAAAAAGTTCCAGCTGGCCGAAGTGAAGGATGCGAACTACCGCACGGAAGAGAATCCGGATTCCGTGGCCAAGGTGGACAACAACCATACCTATACTTACGATGCCAACGGCAACCTGGTCTATGTCAATACAGGCCGCATCAAGCAGGATGGCACATTGGATTCCACGGCAGCCGAGCGCAAGCTCCGCTGGGACGAGGAGAACCGCCTGACGGCTTCCGATGATAACGGCTTCGTGACCAACTACTGGTATGATGCCGACGGTGAACGTACGGTGAAGACCTCCGGTGAGGGTGAACAGCTCTACGTGAACTCCGAGTTTGCGGGCGGACGCACCAACACGGCTAAGTTCTCGCTCTATGTCAGTCCTTATCTGGTAGCCAACCAGGGCGGACGCTACACCAAGCACATCTATATCGGCTCGCAGCGCATCGTTTCCAAGATTGGCGACTTCGACTCCTACGGTTCCGACCCGAGACGCATCCAGTATGCCGGCAGTGAGACGGACGGACTTTCTGTTAATTACAAACAAAAATATTCCGCCCAACAGCAGGTAATTAAGGATAATTATGCTATCTTTGAGGTGCCGTACAACGGAACGGACAACAACGACTATGTGGACGGACAGGGATTCTGCTGCGACGACGGTTCTCCCGAGGCTGCGCAGACCCGTGCCCTGGCACTGGAAAACAACTTCCAGGATCCGGACGCATACGAGAAGTTGCAGTTCTACTACCATCCCGACCACTTGGGCAGCAGCAGCTACATCACCAATTTGGACGGAGAGGTGGTTCAGCACATCGAGTACGTACCGTTCGGTGAAGTGTTCATTGAAGAGCGGAACAGCATCTGGAATACACCTTATCTATTCAACGCGAAAGAATTCGACGAGGAGACGGGATTGTATTACTATGGTGCAAGGTACTATGATCCGAGGTTGGGCCTATTCCTTAGTGTGGATAGATATGCTGAAAAATATCCGAATGCAATGGCATATAACTATACGATAAATAATCCAATAAATTTATTAGAAATAAACGGAGATAGTGTTGCAGTTCTTAAAGCACCAAAAGGAGCCGGAGGAGCTGGTCATATGGCTATACTTATTCAAAAAGAGAATAAAAAATGGGCATTATGGTCAAAAAATGGCACAAATCAATCATCTGGATTCAGTGGAACACCAAACAATGATCAATGGGGCGTGGGTGAATTTAACACACCTAGAGATTTTTTGCAAAGTGAATTGAATCCAATTATAGATGTAGAGAATAATATCCGTGAATATACAGAAGCCTATGTTATTCCAGCGACCGCCCATGAAGATCGAAAAGCAGAAGAAGGAGCGAAGAAAGAATTAAAAAAAGATTATTTTGTTTTTGGTTCTAATTGTGCCAGAACTGTTCAATCTGCCTTAGATAATGCTGGCAAAAAAGACGGTTCTATTCAATGGTGGGAACAAGCTGCAGGAATTGTTTCTTTTGCGCGAGAAAAAGTTCCCAATTTAGTCTACAAAAGAATAAAAAAGCAAAATTCGGGAGAGGTAATAAAAATTAAGTAATCATTTGAGGGCGTGCTTTTGGCACGTCCTCAATAATATTTTTAAGCATGCTGTCATTTAAAAATAAATTAGCTATATTCATAGTTATAGGTATTATGGGTATTATTCTGCTTTGGCAATGTTATCATCCAGTTGTTAAAAGTCTAACAGTAATGAGTTCTTCTAAAAATGAATCCATAAAAAAGCATACTTTTATATGTGATTTCATTGTTTTGGACATAGATGCAAATAGTAAGTGTAGTAATACTTCTATAAAAGAAAGTTTTTCAGAATTTGTACACTATAGAAAAAATTATAATACTCAACTTCTAATTAATAGTGATTCATTAGCATGGGTAACAATTGCTCTAAAAAGTAATAAGGTAAAAAATCAAGAATTCTCTATAGAAGGATTTGGTGGTCATTTTCCTATATACCGTAAATTATTTAAACTTCCACTCCCAGATTCTATTCCTATAGTAATAAAATGTCATTCGCATAATATAAATTATTTGCTTAAGAAAAAATAGAAAGGAATGTAAAAATAACACTATAAAAACTCCTACAACCTCGGCAGTCAGCTGGAAAAGGTACGCAGCTACAAGTCCTACGGCTATGACAAGTTCGAGCAGCGCACCTACCTGAAATACTGCAACGGAGCGGAGACCTTCTACACCTATGAACCCGTACGCCGCAGGCTGCAGAACCTGACGGTCAACGCAGGCGGCAAGTCCATCATGGACAATGGCTATGCCTACGATGCCGTGAGCAACGTGCTCAGCGTTGCCAACAAGGCCGCACTTCCCGAAAGCGGAAAGGCGGGCGGACAGATGGCGCATGCCTATACGTATGACGCACTCTACCGCTTGGCAAGTGCCACAGGAACCTATGCCGGAGCAGACAGCAAGACCGCTTCCTACCGGCTGGAGATGGGCTACGACAACATGCACCGCATCGTGTCGAAGAAGCAGCATCTCACACAGCAGGGCGTGCAGTTTGACGGTACGCTCCATGTGGGCTATGATCTGGCCTATACCTATGGCAAGACTGAGGGCAAGAAGTTCCAGCTCGCAGAAGTGAAGGATGCGAACTACCGCACGGAAGAGAATCCGGATTCCGTGGCCAAGATAGACAACAACCATACCTACACTTACGATGCCAACGGCAACCTGGTCTATGTCAATACAGGCCGCATCAAGCAGGACGGCATGTTGGATTCCAACGCAGCCGAGCGCAAGCTCCGTTGGGACGAGGAGAACCGCCAAACGGCTTCCGATGACAACGGCTTCGTGACCAACTACTGGTATGATGCCGACGGTGAACGTACGGTGAAGACCTCCGGTGAGGGTGAACAGCTCTACGTGAACTCCGAGTTCGCGGGCGGACGCACCAACACGGCGAAGTTCTCGCTCTACGTCAGTCCTTATCTGGTGGCCAACCAGGGCGGACGCTACACCAAGCACATCTATATCGGCTCGCAGCGCATCGTTTCCAAGATTGGCGACTTCGCCTCCTACGGTTCCGACCCGAGACGCATCCAGTATGCCGGCAGTGAGACGGACGGACTTTCCGTTAATAGCTAAAGTCCTATCAGTAGGTTTGATTTTCAAAAAGTTTTTTTTATTTGCAGACTTAAGTATCGCTGAAAAATACTACCTTTGTATTAGAATGACGAAAAGAATGGAGTATGCAGCAGGAAGAATTTGACAATAATATTGAAGTTGATTTACTGGAAGGTGAAAACCCAGAGAATATCAGTAATTTAGAGTCCGTATACCCTAATGCGGAGGTGCGAGTTGAAAAAGCACAATACAGCACTATGCATTTAAAACGATTAGTTGAGGAAAGAAAGGAACTCGTAATAGATCCCGATTTCCAGCGCAACGATGTATGGAGTTCCAAACAATCTGCTGAACTAGTGGAATCTATCCTTATGGGCATTCCAATTCCAACTATATACCTCTTTGAAATGAAAGACGGTACCAAACAAGTAGTAGACGGAAGACAGCGTATCTCTGCTATCCTAAACTTTTTGAACAATAAGTTCAGTCTGAAAGACTTGAAAATTCTTCCTCAATGTAATGGAAAGACATTTTCTGAACTTGATTTCAAAATGCAAGGTATATTTGAAGATTACCAACTGTCATTCTATATCATACAGCCCCCTACGCCGGAACGAGTAAAATATGATATTTTTGACCGTGTCAATCGTGGTGGAACAAGATTGACCAATCAGGAAATGCGTAATGCGCTGTATAAGGGACGTTCTACAGTTTTATTGAAAGAGCTTGCTACTTCTTCTGAATTCTTAAATGCAACAGGAAAAGGAATTAGCAGCAAGCGGATGAAAGATCAATACATCATATTACGTTCCATAGCTTTTTATCTATTGAAGAAAAAGCAAGCTAAAGTATTTGAAGAAAATGGTGAAAGCATCGAATACAAAAGTGACATGGATGATTTTCTTGCCAAGACAATGATTTTTTTGAACGAGAAAGCTTCGAAAAAATTGTTGGATGACTGTAAGAATACATTCTATAGAGCCATGGATAACTGTTATAATGTATTGGGTGTTGATGCTTTTCGCTTTGATTCGGAGTCTGGCAATAGACGTCCTATAAATATGCCTCTTTTTGAAGTGCTTATGTACGTTTTCTCAGACAATGTATTGATGATAGATGTCAATTATACAAAGGAAAAAGTGGAAAATTTCAAAAGAACATTTGACCACCAACAGATGTTTTCAGGCAACGTTGACTCGACGATTAACCTGAACGAGAGATATGACTTGGCAGAAAAACTCATAAAACAAATAAGCAATGCTATCAAAACTAACCATATTTAATTTCAAGTCGATAGAGCAACAAGAACTTGAACTTCGCCCGCTGACCATATTGACGGGATTGAACTCAACCGGAAAATCAACCTGTTTTCAGGCAATCCTGACAGCATTATATCACTCGTCTCCTATGGCTTCCTTGCTAATGGATGGCATGGATTTTACTTTTGAAACCTTGCGCAACAGAAATGTTAACGCAAAGGAACTAAGTATTGGATTCTCCAATGCAGGAAGCCAAATTCTCTGTAAAATGAATACAGATGAGACAATATGCAGTAACCCAACAGGTATGGATTTAGAAAAAAATGTATTCTATCTATCTGCCAACAGATTGGGATTTAGTGAAATGGAAACAATCTCACCCAAATACAAAGTGGGCATAGCAGGTGAATATCTTTTCGGAACTTTCGAACAGGAAAAGTCCAATCCTATTGACAAAGGACTTCTGATGCTCAGTGAGTCAGATACACTGTCATCACACATAAACCATTGGCTTACCTACATCTTGGGAATTAAGTTTGAGATGCAGACCGAAAAAGTAAGTCCGACCAAAGTAAAGGTTGTTTATAAAAGCGATGATTTGTCAAACCTGTCACCTCAACAGTTAGGTGTCGGTGTCAGTTATCTGGTGAAAACACTGATTATGTGCTTACGTGCCAAAGAAGGGGATTTGCTTATGATTGAGAATCCTGAACTTCATCTGCATCCGGCTGCTCAGGCACGCTTGGGAGAGTTCTTCACCTACATTGCCAACGCGGGCATTCAGGTGCTACTCGAAACCCATTGCGAACACCTTATAAATAAACTGCAATATCAGATTTTCAAAGACCGGTTTGAACATGGCAGAGCTGTTGTTTATTACAAAGGAGGCATTACCTCACCTTTTGAAACTATTCGCTTTACAGAAGGAGGAAAATTCAAGACTCCGTTTCCTGAAGGTTTCTTTGATGCCACATTGGAAGAATTGTTAGAAATAGAATAAAAGATTATGGGTAAGGTTATAAATGGTATTGTGATTGATGATGACTTGTTTCAGGAATATCACAAGTTTCAAAAAGGTGAAGGATTCGACCAAAAGAAAATCAGGCAGTTACTTC
>JARIAN010000021.1 GCA_029257865.1 Phocaeicola sp. | reverse complement strand
GGCCTGTTTTGTCCATTTTCTTCGGTGTTTTATGAACGAAAAGGCATCGAAAAAGAGGTATTTCACCCGTTTTCAGTGTTGACTACACTACCGGAATACTGAATGGACTTGCTCCGGAATATGCAGTTCCTAAAAGAACTTCTTTATGCACTAATTTTAATGATAAGAAAAATGGAAATATCCGTTCTGAATAATGAAAATTATTACGGAAGCGGATATCCCCATTATAAATACGCTCTTTTGACAAGAGTATAATATTTTAAGAAAACTATTTTTCAGTGAACCCTACATAAGTCAATATAAATGCAGCTTCCTCTCTAAGCTAAATTCCATTATCTCCGAATATTCCAGCTGATACAATGTAGGACACCACCTTCCTCTGCTACTTCAGCCATTTCAATTTGATGAATCTCGCAATCAGGGAATGCTACATGTATATATTGCCAAGCAATAGCATCCTCTTTAATATTGAATATTGGCATGATAATCTTGTTACCGACTTGCAGGAAATTGATGTAAGCCCAATTTAAGTCAGTTCGTGGCGAACCAACCTTATCCGTAAATCGCATCTCTGTGACTTCAAAGCCATATTTTTCAAGAATGTGTCGGATAGCAGCAGCTTCTTCCGGGTATTGATCTCCATGATTACCCATCAGGATACTGTTGCCACCACACCATTTGATAAACCCATCCGAATGACCGTACTTGTCTGTATCACGAGCATTAAAGTCACCGTGCATTTTCCATGGAATTATAATCACGGGATGTCCAAGTTCTGATTCCAACTCTGCTTTGAACACTGTATCCTCTTTTTCTTTACCATTCTCTGTAAACACCTTATCCGTCATCACAATATAAGGGCCACATGGGACCATATTTCCGCCGTCAATTATTAGTTTTGTTGAACGACAGCTTATCCCCATTCCACGTAGGACGTTAGTGCATTCGGTCCTTGTTTCAGCATCCTCTGGATTGTTGCTCTTCATCAGATAGTCCGGATAATATTGGTACTTCAAGAACTCGTTCTCACTCAACTGAATAGGCATATAGTCGCGTGCCCAATAATCTTTGGTGCATTTCAACTCTATGGGCTCTATGCCGCAATTCTTCAGAAGATTAGTCAGATGCTGATAAAATTCTGGATGTCCTTCCTGTTTATCATTCAGCCAGGGTGACAAATAGATTTCATTTGTTTCACTATCATGTAGTAACTGGTCACACCGCACATATCTGTATCGCTTATCCTTAAAAGAGGAAAACTCTTCGTGTAACTCTTTTCGGTCTGGATGCGATAGATATTCTCCAAGTATATAATCAACTTTCTTTTTAATAGTCTGCTTACCGGTTAGAAGATTCAATCTGGGTTTACAGATATATCCAACCATACCATTATTGCGCTTTACAAGAGTAGGGAAATTATAATCTTGTTCCATTGCCTGATGGATCCTGAACAGCTCTGCACAAGTCCAAGGACCTTCTAAATTTTCTTTTTTATCTTCGCTGATTAATTGACGGATCAGAATACCTCCAAAACAAGAGCTGTCATCCAATATGTATTTATTTACCTTTTTCCCAGTGCTGTCAGTTCCGTCCTTTTTACAAATCTCACTTGGAAAATTCAAATCAATTCCTCCAAAATCGTTTATATACCAACATAAAGATTCAGAAAAACGCGGATGAGTGATGATATCACGATGATGCTTATTGTAGAAGTAAAACTCAATCTCTTTGAAAAGATAGATTTTTTCTCCTTTTTGTATTGCAAAATTTTCAAACAACAATTTAGCTATTTGAGTAAACCGTAATTCTATATCTGCTGTACACATTTCAGCATTCAGAGACATTAATTCTTTGAGCTTTGTTATCATCATAATTAACTATTTTCTGTATTAATACTCAAATATCCATTTTAGATCATCATAAGGTCGCCATTTACTGAACAGCATCTCGATATAAAGTATCATACCAAACTGATATATTGAAAGTTTTTAGGCAAGTTCCTTTTTATCCCTTAATTCTGCAACATTTTCAAAAAAAACAATTTAAACTACTGAGTAATAATACATTGTCCAGTACTTTGTCAAATCAGAAGATTCACTTAACTTAGTATTGGAAAATAAAAGCTCATAAATCTTCATCAGACATGGCTAAAGTACAAATATAATCCGAACAAATACACACATTACACAAATAAAATCTATAAGGAAAAGAGAAACTCTGCGAAAGTGCTTAATAACCCGATTTTTAAATTAGCTTGCGGAAATTAGGGAGATATAAGATTGGTATTTAAAGTTAAATAGTTTTTATTTTAGTCCGATTACGATTTATTGATTCAAGTTAGGCTGATAGAGTGGGTTCTGCTTGAAGCGGCAAGGAGCATTTACTTCTTCTTTCTTGTCGTCAAGAGTTCTTTTCAGTTCTTTAGCCTTTTGAGGATACTGCGAGGCTACATTTTGAGTCTCGCTTAAATCTTTTTTCAGATTGTACAACTCAAGACTCTGGTCCTCATAATTCTCAATCAGTTTCCATTCATCTTGTCTGATGACCGATACAGGACGAGAGCGGAACATCTGGTCGGCACTCTCTTGGTTGCCGCCTTCCAGATAAGCAGGGAAATGCCAATATAAAGTTCTGTTTTTCAAAGATGATAAATCTCCATGCTTCAAGAGAGGGGCCAAGCTGATTCCGTCTATCAGGAATCCTTTTTTAGAGATTTCTTGTTTGCTCGTTTGATTAGGTTTGTGGCTTCATCGCCCAATCGGTCGGGCAGATATTCTCCTTCTTTGCCGTCTTCAAGATTGGCATTGCGATAAGGAGAGAAGTAAGAGCGAGGGTGTTCTGCATGGTTTCCTGCCAAGTTGATATCTATTTTGTCCAGTAAGCATGCATGCACGGCTCGGTGCGCTGTTTGACGCACCGGCATAGGCACAAGAAAACCAAACCCCTTTCGATTTGAGCTGGTCAATATGAGGGGTTTCATAGTATTGTTATCAGGCTATGAACTATGAGTATCGTATTTTTCATAATTTGAGGAGTTTTAGAGTGGTGGTTTTACAGTTTAATTCCGAATTTCTTGAATCGTTCGTTGACCATTTCTTCCGGAATCACTTCACTGATGCCTTGCGCCAACAGGTTGAGCAAACGTTCCCTTACAAAATCATTTCTGATGACTATAGACACTTCACGCGCCGGAGTAGGATTGGATATGGGGTGTACTCGTTCTTTTTGCTTGTCGTTTAGGAGAGGTATGTGCAAGGCCGGGATGATGGTGTAACCTCCATTCTCATCCACAATGCGCACCAATGTTTCAATGCTTCCGGCTTCATAGATGGAGGCATTGCCTTTTATCCGGTTGCAGAATGAAAAGATGCCGTTGTTGGGGCAATATGCTTCCTGCAAGACCCATAGCCGATCGGTAGGCAATTGCTCGGTGTTGACTTCGGGGGTGAGGTGTAAGATGTCGGAAGGAGAAATATATGCTACAAATTTTTCTTGGTAAAGGGGGATTTCCAGCAAATCTTTATGGTGCAATGGTGTGGCCAGCAAAGCCACGTCCAGCTCTGCCCGTTCCAGTTTTTGAATGATGGTAGAGACCCGTGCCTCTTCTACCTTCAGTTGTATGGAAGGATGTTTCTCCGACAGTCCTTTGAACAGTTTCGGCAGAATATACGGAGCAATGGTAGAGGCGATGCCCATACGCAGACTGCCCTCCTCTTGTTGTTTTTCCGAGAGTACCATTTCTTTGAGTTGCGAAGCATGAAACAGTAGCACTTGGGCTTGCAGGATGACCTTTTCTCCCATTAGAGTAGGCTTGATGGGATGGCTGTTGCGGTCAAAGATGGTAAGGTCTAGTTCTGCTTCTAGCTTTTGTATCAGAGAACTTAAAGTCGATTGGGTTACGTTGCACGATTCGGCTGCTTTTACAAAGTGGCGGTATTTGTCTACAGCCACAATATATTCCATTTGTTGAAGTGTCATAATTTAGATAGTTGGTTTGTGATTGATTTTATCAATGCAAAGATAGAATAAATCTGTTTGATTGATAAATTAGAATCCTATAAATTTGCACTCGACAACAAGGACCGGCAACGGTCTGTTTATAAGATAGAACTATAAAACTGAATAGATTATGGCAACAGTACATTTGACTAAAAGTGAATTTTTGAAGAAAGTTTCCGACTATGAGTCTAACCCTCAGGAGTGGAAATTTTTGGGAGAACGTCCTGCATTGATTGACTTCTATGCATCGTGGTGTGGACCTTGCAAGGCTCTTGCTCCGATTTTGGAGGAGGTTTCGGAAGAATATGACGGAAAAGTGGACATCTATAAGATTGATGTGGACGAAGAGCCTGAGCTAGCAGGACTTTTCGGAATCCGTTCTGTGCCGACTTTAATTTTTGCACCGATGGATGGAACTCCTCAGATGGCTCAGGGAGCTTTACCAAAGGCTAATTTGAAGCAGGCTATCGAGCAGGTGCTTCATCCGTAATGTTTGATAATTGCTCGGGTTTCTTACAAAAAGATGGATTTCCTTGTTTTTTGCTATCTTGTAAGATAAAAGAAAGAGTCTTTCTGGAAAAGAAAACGGTATTTTTATGCGATAAATAGAGAGTATATGCATAAAATATTCCATGTGGAAGCTTTTTAGGCCGGAATCATATCGACATTTCTTTCGGATTATGTAATTATTTTCTCCAAAATATATAATTATTTTCCTCAAAATGTCGATATTATTTTATCAGACTGTTTTCAATTGTTCTTTTTGAAGAGTTAAATGTCTGTTTTCTTCTCTAGATGCAATGACATGGTGAGTGCCTTATATGGTGTTAATGCAATGTATATTAGTATGATAGGAGTGAAGATGGACAAAGAAAATCGAAAAATCAGGAAACCGTGGTGCAGTGGGTGTAAAAACAAGAATCTCACGGTTTGGGAATTACATTTTGTCAGAATGCAATAATTGGAAAAGTGAAGTCGGGAGAAATAAAAAAGCAAGTATGAGATACAGCCAGGCTCTTTCTCATGCTTGCTTTTTTTATGTCTGTAGAGAGTATGCTTTTATTTAGGCATCATGTCACCTTCTACATAGAGTCTCACAATTTCCTTATCGGCATTGGTTCTCAGTGTAATCGACTTGCGGAAATGTCCCGGAAATTTTCCGGTGCCATTATAAGTAATGGTAATTTCGCTTTCTTCTCCCGCCTTGATTGGTTCTTTAGGATACTGAGGAACAGTACATCCGCATGAAGCAATAGCCTGATGGATTACCAATGGTCCGTCGCCTGTATTTTTGAACTTGAATTTGCAGGTCACTTTAGGGTTATTTTCTGAAAAAGACCCGAAATTGTGTGTGGTCTTTTCAAAAGTAATTTTAGCGGTACCTTGCGCCATAAGGGCAATTACTGCCGAGAAAAGAATGAATGTTGTTAGAAAAAATTTTCTCATTTCATTAAAATCGTTTTGGTAAAACGTCCCAAAGGTAACAATTCTTTGTGAGATTCACTCTTATTTATTACTAATATTAACATTTTATCATCCGCGGCTGATTTGCTTGACACCTTTTACCGTACGGATTTTCTTGACGAGCGATTCCAACTTGGAGGTATCGTCTACCATTACAGTAAGCATGCCCGAAAACAGTCCATCGTTTGAGTCCACACTGATGGAACGCAGCTGAATATCCGTTTCGTGATTGATGATAGAGGTGATGTTTGTAACAATGCCTATATCATCGTGTCCTACTATTCGCAAGGTGATAGGGTATTGTTTGCCCTGGCTTTTTCCTGCCCAGCGTGCCTTGACGATACGGTATGGAAAACGTGATTTCATTTCGTGTGCATTCGGACAGTCGCAGCGGTGAATCTTGATTCCTCCTGAGATGGTGACAAAGCCAAACACCTCATCGCCATAGATTGGGTTACAACATCTGGCAAGATTAAAGTCCAGCCCTTTCAAGTCCTTGTCGATAACCAGCACATCATCTTTGTAGAAGTTCTTGCTGTCTGAGCTTTGCTGCATGTTGAAACCTTCTGCACTTCGGTAAGAGATTTCTTCCCGTTGCTCTGTTTCGCGGCGTTGCATTTCGATGTATCGTTCAATGACCTGGTTGGCATCAATGTTTTCGCTAGCTATGGCCTGGTAAAAGTCGGTCACCGTCTTATATCCCAGTTTTTTGATGAGGCGCATCAAGATAGCCTCTTCGTATTCCAGTTTCTTGTTCTTGAATTTCCGTTCCAGTGTCTCTTTGGCAAATTCGGTCTGTCGCGCAGTGATTTCCTTGAGAGCCTGACGTATCTTCGATTTAGCTTTGGAAGTCCGTACAAAGTTCAGCCAGTCGCGCTTAGGTGTCTGAGTGTTGGATGTAGTGATTTCCACTTGGTCGCCCGTATTCAGAGGTTGTCTAAGCTGTACGTTCTTTCCGTTTACTTTGGCACCGATGCAGCGGCATCCCAGTCCGGAGTGGATAGTAAAGGCAAAATCGAGTACGGTAGCCCCTTGCGGCAACTTGTAAAGGTCGCCCTTAGGAGTAAACACAAAGACCTCGTCTTTATAGAGGTCCAGTTTAAACTGGTCCATCACCTCCAGGTCATTGTCGGCATTCTCCAGTGTTTCTCTGATAGAGTTCAGCCATTCGTCCAGTCCGCTTTCCCCCTTGATACCTTTATATCTCCAGTGTGCAGCCAGACCTTTTTCGGCAATTTCGTCCATCCTTTCAGTACGGATTTGCACTTCCACCCATTTACCCTCGGGTCCCATTACAGTGATGTGAAGCGATTCGTATCCGTTGCTCTTAGGTACCGACAGCCAGTCGCGCAGCCTTTTCGGATTAGGCAGATACATATCGGTCACGAGCGAATAAACCTGCCAGCACTCCTGTTTCTCTTTTTCCAGCGGAGAGTTCAA
This sequence comes from Phocaeicola sp., assembly GCA_029257865.1. Taxonomy (GTDB): domain Bacteria; phylum Bacteroidota; class Bacteroidia; order Bacteroidales; family Bacteroidaceae; genus Phocaeicola. Next base: position 22,428 of record JARIAN010000021.1, on the reverse strand, counting down.
GATGATTCGGATAGCAAAGAGGTCATATACCCCCTCAAACGGGCATCCTTGTTTTTTCATCTTCTGGTAGATGGAATGAATAGACTTGGTTCTTCCTTTGATGTGGAAATCCAGTTCGCTGTCTTCCAACTTTTTCCGAATCGGTTCAATGAAGGCGTCGATGTAGCGGTCGCGTGCAGCCTTGGTTGCGTTCAGCTTATCTTTGATATGGTAGTAGATATCATGCTGGGTATATTTCAGAGAGAGGTCTTCCAGTTCCGATTTCAGTTTGTAGAGTCCCAGTTTATGTGCCAATGGCGCATACAAGTAAGCCGCCTCGTTGGCTACGTTGAGTTTGGCTTCTTCGTTGGCTGCCTCTTTTATTTGTCGCATCAGGTTTACCCTGTCGGCAATCATAATCAGTATTACCCGCATATCCTCGGCAAAAGAGAGAAGCAGGTTGCGGAAATTTTCAGATTCGATAGTAGGGCTCTTGGCATAAAGCTCGTTGATTTTGACCAGACCTCGGATGATGCCTGCCACATCTTCTCCATAAAGTTTCTGTATTTCTTCAATCGGGCAGAGTCCGAACTTGACAGATTCATGGAGCATGATACCCAGGATGGAAGCTCGTCTCATACCTATCTCTTCGGCCACAATGACTGCCGTTTGCATATCCTTGATGATAGGGTTCATTCCGAACGCATTTCGTGGTATACTGTCGGTAGAGATGACTTTGGTAAGATGTGTTTTCAGTTTGTTACAATCATCTTTTTGCAAAGTGTCTCCCGAAAGTTTCAGTAGTCTCCTGTATAGAGAGATGAGCTGTTTGTGCTCATTTGGTGTAAAAAATGCTGCTTCTTCCATGGTATTTTGTTTTAACTTTGAGGTAAAGATAGTTTTTTTCTAGTATTATTGGAATAATCTAATCAAATTTTTATACATTTGAGGAACGAATAGACATTAAAATGAATATTATCTCAAAAATAAATCTGATATGTTAACACTTAATGACAAGGAGCTTTTGCTCAAAAAGGGGATTTCAGAAGAAAAGATAGCTGAGCAGTTGGCATGTTTTGAAAAAGGTTTTCCATACTTGAAACTTTCGGCAGCTGCATCTGTAGACAACAAGGGTATCTTGAAGACAGATGAAGCCGGACAAAAGGAATATTTGGCTGCGTGGGATGCTTATTTGAAAGGCGACAAGAAGGTGGTGAAATTTGTGCCAGCTTCGGGTGCTGCCAGCCGTATGTTCAAAAATATGTTTGAATTCTTGGGGGCAGATTATGATACCCCGACGACCGAATTCGAAAAGAAATTCTTTAGCTGTGTGCATGATTTCGCTTTCTATGACGAGCTGAATGCTGCTTGCTTGAAGAATGCCGGCAAGAGCATTGATGTATTGGTGAAGGAAGGCAATTATAAGTCTGTAGTGGCCAATCTGTTGGAAAGTGCCGGACTGAATTATGGTGCTTTACCAAAAGGACTCTTGAAGTTCCATCGTTATGCTGATGGTACACGTACTCCATTGGAAGAGCATTTGGTAGAAGGTGCATTATACGCTGCCGGAAAATCAGGTAACGTAAATGTGCATTTCACAGTTTCTGCCGAGCATCGTGAGATGTTTGCTAAACTGGTAGAAGAAAAGGCTGCCAAGTATGCCAAGAAATTTGGTGTGAATTATCAGATTAGTTTCTCGGAACAGAAGCCAAGTACAGATACTGTGGCTGCTGATATGGATAATCATCCTTTCCGTGATGGTGATGGCAAGTTGTTGTTCCGTCCGGGTGGTCATGGAGCATTGATTGAGAACTTGAATGACTTGGATGCAGATATTGTCTTCATCAAGAACATCGACAATGTGGTTCCTGACCGTTTGAAGGGGGATACCGTAACTTACAAGAAACTGTTGGCTGGTGTATTGGTTACTCTTCAGCAGCAGGCTTTTGAATACTTGAAGGTTTTGGATAGCGGACACTACAGTCATGAAGACCTGGAAAATATGATTCGCTTTGTTCAGCAGCGTTTGTGTTGCCGCAAGACAGACATCAAGTATCTGGAAGATGCAGAACTGGTGATTTACTTGCGCAAGAAACTGAATCGTCCGATGCGTGTATGTGGTATGGTGAAGAATGTGGGTGAACCGGGTGGCGGTCCGTTCTTGGCATATAATCCGGATGGTACTATCTCTCTGCAGATTTTGGAAAGCTCTCAGATTGACATGAAGGATCCGGAAAAGAAGGCTATGTTTGAGCAAGGCACTCATTTTAATCCGGTGGATCTGGTTTGTGCCGTTCGTGACTATAAAGGTGATAAGTTTGACTTGCTGAAGTATGTGGACAAGGCAACAGGGTTTATATCTTACAAGTCAAAGAATGGAAAAGACTTGAAGGCTCTTGAACTTCCGGGATTGTGGAACGGTTCTATGAGTGACTGGAGCACTGTATTTGTTGAAGTTCCGTTGAGTACATTCAATCCGGTGAAGACTGTGAATGATTTGTTGCGCGAACAGCATCAGTAATAAGTAGTGGCTTATATTCTTAAGCATATAGCGTGCTTGGATAGGGTGGTTGAGGTAGTCATCTGTTCTGTCCAAGCACTTTTTTATGCAAAGGCTTTCCATTGGTCAATGGAGAAGAGTATGCTCGATACAGAGTCTTTGTAGGCAGTAGGGTAGTAGAGGGTGTAGGTAAACCATAGTTTTTGTTTGCGGACATATTTGCAGTGATAACTATATCCTGCTATCGGTTCGCCGTTCTCAAAAAGCGGACCGGTCAGTGTGAATGAGTCTGTGAGTAGGGTATATTGTTGTGCGTGCAGTTTTGTTCCGGTCTGTTCCATCATCTTTTTGATAGGAGTCATTTCCCGGTCAGTGAGCACTTCGCATTCAATTACAAAGCGCTCATGGTTGTGGTAGGCAAGACGGAGGAAACTGTCGGTGGGAGCAGTGTCATATTGAAAAACCTCTGGATAATTGAGGTTGTATCCATAGAAATCATTGTGGTATGTCTTGGAAGGGGCTTCTTCCATTATTTCTTTAAGAGCTTCTTGTGGAGTCTTGAACTGGGCAAATGGTTTGTTTATGGTGAAAATGCTTCCTGTAAGGATTAGCAGGATAACGAAAGGTAAAAGGATACGCATATCGGTCTGTATTATAAGGTTTGTTTTTTATTTTGCTAAAGATATATAATTTTTTCTTTGTGCAAGTGGTTGTTGATGCTTTTTTAGTAACTTGGTAGAAATCTTTAAAAGCCGAGAGTCATGGGAACGTTAGGTTGTATTAATGATATGTTGCGCCGCGACAAGGAAAACAGGGAGTTGCACCGCAGGAGTAGGGAGCGTATGAAAGACACTCATCTGCAACTTCTTCAGGTGAAAGAAAATAGGGATGCTCCTCAAATTTCGGCCGAACAGCTGGAACATATACAGAAGGATATTCAGCAGAAAGCGGAAAGAGAATGGAAAGAGACTTTCTGGCTAAAGTTGTCCTTTCTGTCCTTTGCAGTAGTTATAGTGTTTCTGGTATGGCTTTTATTCTTTTGACGAGGCTATTTAGATACACTCTTTGCTGGAGGGTATGTGATAATGATGGATGTCGCGTTTTACAACCATGCGTATGCTGCGTGTCAGAGCTTTGAGTTTTTGAAGTCTAAAAAAAGGCTTATCACATATAGCTTTAGTATATATGGTAAGCCTTTTTGAGATAGACTAGTGTAACTATATATCATAGCACCTATCGTGTTGTTGCATTAGGATGATGGAAATGCTTATGTTAGGTCAAAGAGATTCCTTCTGTTTCTTTCTCTGTATGACATTCTCGGAAGTACATTTCTTGTCTTGCTTTTTCTTGAGGAAAAGCAAAATAAGTGCAGAGAGCTTTGGTGCAACATTCGCCAGCTTCATTGTAAAGGGCGGCGTCAATGAGGATAATGTTCCGTTTTTGTTCCCGGATGGAAGCTTTCAGTGTAAGTTTTCCTTCAAGGGTTGAAACTGGTTTGATATAGCGTGTTTCCATCTTGGAAGTAACTCCGGTAGTTTGCAGTTTGCGGATGACTACCCACCCGCAAATTTCGTCTAGCAGAACGGCCTGTATTCCTCCATGAAGAGTGTTCAGCCATCCTTGATATTGGGGTTCTGGTTTCCAGAAACTGATTATTTCATCACCATCTTCATAGAATTCCATTTTTAGTCCGGATTTGTTTTGTGGGGCACAGCCAAAGCAGCAATAGCCTTCCATATTTTTCCACGGATTGAGCAGTTTTTCCATTATGCTTGTACTTTAGTTGAACGGAAGATGACAAGGTCAGCATTCAAAATCGGTGCAGGCACGGTCGGCTTTGGCTTCTTTGATGATACCTGCAGCTGCAAGGTGTGCAGGATGTGTGCTGTAAGTATGTACATCTTCTAGCGAGTTAAACTGGCTTTCCAGGCAGATGTCCCATTTTTCATCAGGGTTCATATTCAGTCCCACAAAGATATGCTGGATACAACTGATTTGTGCAGGCAATGCTTCGATAGCAGCCTTGAATTGGTACATGATTTCGCTTTTTTCTTCTTGAGTAAGCGTGTCTTTCAATTTGAATAAAACAATGTGCTTTACCATACTTGTTTATTTTATGATTTATCGTAAATTTGTAAATAATGCAAATGTATAACTTATTATTGAAATACGGATATGATTATCATTGGAATTGCAGGAGGTACGGGCTCCGGAAAAACAACCGTAGTAAAGAGTATTGTGGAAAGTCTTAATGCGGATGAGGTAGCTATTCTTCCGCTTGATTCTTATTATAAGGATAGCAGTCATGTGCCGGTAGAAGAGCGGCAGAGTATTAATTTTGACCATCCGAATGCGTTTGATTGGGATTTGTTGCGCCGTCACGTAGCTCAGCTCCGTTGTAATACGGCTATTGAGCAGCCTGTATATTCGTTTATAACTTGCACCCGACAGACTGAAACGGTGCATGTAGAGCCTCGCAAGGTAGTGATTATAGAAGGTATTCTTGCTCTGAGTGACCCTTCTTTGTGCAGCCAGATGGACTTGAAAATCTTTGTGGATGCAGACCCGGACGAGCGTCTGATTCGAGTTATTCAGCGCGATGTGGTAGAGCGTGGCCGTACGGCAGAGGCTGTGATGGAGCGTTATACTAAGATTTTAAAGCCGATGCATCTGGAATTTATAGAACCGGCCAAGCGTTTTGCCGACTTGATTATACCTCAGGGGGGATATAACCGAAAAGCTATTGAAATATTGAAAATGTATATCGAAAAAATAGTAGGTCGATGAATGCCGCTCGGCTAATATGGTCGGTCTGTATCCTTTTCTTGCTCTCTTCTTGCTATTTAAGGCATAGAGGAGGGCAAGAAGAGGCTTGTTGTGACTTGCCGCAGATTGTAGACAAAGGGGAACTGGTGGTTTTGACGGTCAATAACTCTACTTCTTATTTTGACTATCGTGGAGAACCGATGGGGTTCCAGTATGAACTAGCACAGCAGTTTGCCCGTTCCTTGGGTGTGGAATTACGTCTCAAGGTGATGCACAATTCTGTGGAAATGGTATCGGCATTGTGTCGTGGGGAAGGCGATTTGATAGCCTATAATCTAAATATGACCAACCAGTGGAAAGATAGTCTGATTTATTGTGGAAAGGAGAATATTACTCATCAAGTGTTGGTACAGCGCCGTGCAAAGAAATCGGTTAAGGATGTGACACAACTGATAGGGAAAGAGGTGTATGTGCAGCCGGGGAAATATTTGACTCGCCTGGAAAATTTAGATAAAGAACTGGGAGGAGGAATTGTTATCCGTCAAGTAAAAGGGGATACATTGACGATTGATGAATTGATAACAATGGTGGCTGAGGGGAAGATAGACTACACGGTTGCTTCTAATGAGGTGGCAAGGATAAACCGCACTTATCATTCTAACTTGGATATTCACTTGGAGATTAGTTTCGACCAGCGCTCTTCATGGGCTGTAAGGAAAACATCTCCTCAGTTGGCTCAAGCTGCTGATAAATGGCATAAGGAGAATATTAATTCACCTGAGTTTAAGGCTTGTGCTAAAAGGTATTTTGAACTTAACAAACTGCCACTTCATGGAACTATACTTTCGCTTAAAGACGGCAAGATTTCTATATATGATGCGCTGTTTCGTAAATATGCCGAAGTGATAGGGTGGGATTGGCGCATGTTGGCATCGCTGGTTTATATTGAATCGAACTTTGACACTCATGTGGTATCGTGGGCAGGAGCTAAAGGACTGATGCAGTTGATGCCGGCTACGGCAAGGGCAATGGGAGTGCCTGTAGGAAAAGAGGCCGATCCTGAAGAAAGCATCAAGGCTGGGGTGAAATATATTGCTTATTTGCAGCAGTTGTTTTCAAAGGTATCCGATAAGGAGGAGCGGTTGAAATTTGTATTGGCTGCTTATAATGCGGGTGCAGGACATATAACGGATGCTATGGCCTTGGCCGAAAAGTACGGTCGTAGCCGTTATGTGTGGAGTCATCAAGTAGAGCACTATTTGCTGCTTAAAAACCATGAGAAATATTATCAGGACCCTGTGTGTAAGAACGGATATTTTCGTGGCGCAGAAACTTATAATTTTGTACGCGATGTCATGGAGTGTGCTGCCATGTATCGGAGTAAGGTCAAAAAATAATAAAGAAGAGGCTGCCTATCTGTTAGAAATCGGTTTCTGAAGAAGGCAGCCATTACATGAAAAATCTATTTAAACAAGTCGATAATTTTATTTAGTTCATTGGCATCGATGACTCCGCTTTGTCTCCAAAGTTGTTTTCCTTCTTTAAATATCATTAAGGTAGGAACGGAGTTGATGATGTAATGTTGTGCAAGTTGAGGTTTTTTGTCAATATTTACTTTGATGATGCGTAGCGCCTCACCTTGTTTTTCTTTTACTTGCTTGAGGATTTCTGACATCATTTTGCATGGAGTGCACCATTCCGCAAAACATCTACTAGCACAGGAGTATGAGAATTTATTAGTTCCGTAAAAGTTTCCATGACTTTACTTCATCTTTTATTGTTGTTTTTTAGTTTAGGGGTCGGTGATGCAGTAGCACATGGCTAATGTACTAATAGTAGCATTACTATTTTCCGGTCTATAACTAAGAAAACAAAAATACAGCTGATTTGTTCAGTTTTTTTGTTTTTGCATAAACAAAAAAAACAGCCGTACCAAGAGGGGCGGCTGTTTTTTATGATTTATATTTTAATTATTTTTTTGCGGCAGGAGTATATCGTGCATTCAATCCTTCTACAATTTCTTCTGTAATATTGAAAGACTGGTCTGCATACAATAAGTTGTCGAAACCTGTATTGCTGATGATGAGGCTGTATCCTTTGTCTTTGTTGTATATTTTCAAGAAAGAGTTGATAGAGTCACGTAGTTGAAGGCTGTTCTTCTGGTTCTCAGTCTGCAGCTCGTTAGTCAGCTTTTCCTGCAACTGCTGTAAGTCGCGCTGTTTCTTTGCGATGCGCATGTTTTCCTGTTCTGCACGTTCACGGCTAGCAAACCCGTTGTTTTCCAGTTTGCGCTGGAATTCTCTCATTTCTTTATCCAAGTCTTTAGCCTTTTCGTTTAATGTAGTACGGATGTTTTCTTCTTTCTGAATCATCATCTCGTTCAAGTCATTCCAGTAGCGATATTTAGTAAGCAAAGAGTCGATTTCTACATAAGCAATCTTCATGTTTGCTGGTCCGCTAACTGCTGCAGGCGCTGCACTCGATGAATTGTTAGTCTTGTTGTCGGCACATTGGATAAACATAAATACCATTGCAAGTGCCAAAAATCCGTTTAAGATTTTCTTCATTCCTTTCATAATTGTTTTTCTATCTTATGTGTGTATAAATCTGTATTTAGGTTTCTTCTAGTTCGGTTTCTTCAGCCTCACCGTTTTTTCTTTCCGCTATGGCGTGAGGGTTTGCTTTTTGTGCAGCCCGGTCTTGCGACTGGACACATCCAATACCTCTTTCTCTCATCGCCTTGCTTCCGCTGACATGTGAGTTAGGAAACCTTCCGTTTTTCTTTATCAGTATTTTTATAGATAATAGTGCTATGCAGATAGCAACAATTAACATTGTAATAACTATAGTCTTAAGCATTTCTATTAATTTTGTGGTGCAAATATAAAGTTTTTGAACTGATATAACCTTTTCCTGACTGAAAAAAGTGCATTCTAAAGCGGTTTATTGGTGTTTTTAACTTATTTTTGCAATAATATATTATCTGTAAAACTGATAAAAGAAATAATTTATGGAAAAAAAAGATTTGCAGCCTGAAGTGGTATTTCGTTACTTTGATGAAATATGTCAAGTGCCACGCCCTTCAAAGAAAGAGGGTAAGATTAGAGCATATTTAGTTGAGTTTGCTCAAAAACATGGATTGGAATATAAATTGGATGAAGCGGGAAATGTGCTCATCGTTAAACCGGCTACTCCAGGAAAGGAGCATTTGAAAACTGTCGTGCTGCAGGCTCATATGGATATGGTATGCGAAAAGAATGCTGCCACTGAGCATGATTTCGACAATGATCCGATAGAAACTTACGTGGATGGCGAATGGCTTAAAGCGAAAGGCACTACATTGGGGGCCGACAATGGTATCGGTATGGCGGCGCAGTTGGCTGTACTGGATTCGAAAGACATGGAGCATGGTCCGATTCAGTGCCTTTTTACTGTGGATGAAGAAACTGGATTGACTGGAGCATTCGCTTTGAAAGAAGGTTTTATGAATGGAGATATTCTGATTAATCTTGATTCGGAAGATGATGGTGAACTGTTTATCGGATGTGCTGGTGGTGCGGGTACTACTGCCGTATACCCTTGCCCGATGGTTCAGGCACCCGAAGGATATTTCTTTTTCCGTGTGGTAATCAATGGTCTTACCGGAGGACATTCAGGTGATGACATCAACAAGAATCGTGCTAACGCAAATAAGTTGCTGAATCGTTACTTAATGAGATTGTTGAATAAGTATGATTTGCGCCTGTGTGAAATTGATGGTGGTAACTTGCATAATGCAATTGCACGCGAAGCGTCGGCTGTATGTGCTGTCCCTATGGCTGAAAAGGAATCGGTACGTGTAGAATTGAATATTTTCCAGGCAGAAGTGGAAGGCGAGTATTGTGTAACAGAGCCGACTTTACACATGGACTTGGAATCTGAATCGTCAAGAGCTGAGGTGATGGAACTGGAAGCGATGAAGCGCTTCTTACATTCTATCTATGCCGTACATCATGGGGTGTATGCGATGAGTCAGGAAATAGAGGGGCTGGTGGAAACCTCTTCTAACCTTGCTTCAATCAAGCAGAAAGACGGAAAGATTGTAGTGGGTACCAGTCAGCGTAGCTCCATCCTTTCTTCTCGTAAGGATATGTCACAGATGGTACGTTCGGCATTTATCTTGGGTGGCGCTGAAGTGACTACTGGTGATGGTTATCCGGGATGGAAGCCAAACCCATCTTCTGAAATATTGAAGATTACTGCCGAAAGCTATGAAAGGTTGTTTGGAGTGGCTCCTAAAGTAAAGGCTATCCATGCAGGGCTGGAATGTGGATTGTTCCTTGAAAAATACCCTTCATTGGATATGGTATCGTTTGGTCCTACTCTTCGTGGAGTTCATTCGCCTGATGAACGTATGCTTATTCCTACGGTTGACAAATTCTGGCGTCATCTAAAAGACGTATTGGTACATATTCCTGCTAAAGCATGAATTTAATTCATTATAGGATATTGATAGGGTTTGTTGTCTGCTGCACATTTGCTGAGTGTGCAGCTCAGCAAACCTTTCGTGTTTTAGAATACAATGTAGAGAATCTTTTTGATTGTCGTCATGATTCGTTGAAGCACGATGAGGAATATCTGCCAGGAGGAATACGTGGCTGGAGTTATCGCAAGTTTCAGCATAAAGTATCTGCTGTGGCCAAGGTGATTCTTGCTTCATCTGTAAAGTTGCAAGTGCCTGATGTGGTAGGTCTGTGTGAAGTTGAAAATGAATATTGCCTGGAGAACTTGGTTAAATATTCTCCTTTGCGTGAAGTTGGTTATCGTTACGTAATGACAGATTCGCCAGATGAGCGTGGCATTGATGTGGCATTGCTTTATCAGCCTTATACCTTTCGTTTGATTGACTCGGAAAGTATCCGCATTCCATTTTGTCCAGAGATAAGCACTCGTCCTACTCGCGACATCTTGCATGTGGTTGGAAGAGTTGTCACTTCGGATACGATTGATTTTTTTGTGTGCCATATGCCTTCGCGTTCCGGAGGGAAAAAGAAGAGTGAGCCGTATCGGTTGCATACGGCGGCACGTTTGAAACTAGCCGTAGATTCTGTTATGGCTATACGGCAAACTCCCTACGTGGTAATATTAGGTGATTTTAATGATTATCCATCCGATAAAGTCTTTTCAGAGGTGCTGCAAGCGGTTCGTCCGGCGGGAACAATCAATTCGACCTCCTTGTATAATTTGATGGATGGCAGGGAAGGTGGAACTTACCGCTATCGCGGAGAGTGGGGGATACTTGACCAGCTGATAGTGAGTGGCACATTTTTAGATGGAACTCATACTTTGTCTACTTCTTATTCTAATGCTCAAATTTTAAACTATCCCTTTTTGTTTCAGACTGATGAAACCTATGGTGGAAAGAAACCGTTTCGTACTTATCATGGAATGAAATATCAAGGAGGTTTTAGTGACCATCTGCCTGTCTCTTTAGATATAATGATTCCATGACTAAGCGTGGGTGGAATTAAAGATGCATAATATCTAACTATCTCTCAGATAATTTTAGGGCAGAATTGTTATTCTCCGAGTCATCTTCACAGATATTTGAGTTACAGACACGGATTAATGAAATGAAGGTGTTGTTTCATTAATCTGTGTCTGTGTTTTATAAATCGGTGATTGTAACTCAAGTTTTCTCCGAGACAAAATACGGTGTTGCTTTACAAAAGTTAACTATTGCTACGTTGCACCTAAATCTTTAATATAGGTTTACGAATTGCTGTATAACTGTTAAAGGTGTCGCATTGAATGCAGGTGCTTCATTGCTGGTGGAAAATGTGTGTCAATTTATGCTTATCGGGTGTTAAATATTATAAAATTAAAGTACTATGCAATACAAAGTATTAAAGTATTACATATATTTGTGGTATATAAAATGACAGATAAAATGAATGTAGGCAATGTAAAATCTCAGATGCGGAAGGGAATGCTTGAATATTGTATTCTTCTTTTGCTGCATCGGGAAGCCTCTTATGCTTCTGACATCATTCAAAAATTGAAGGAAGCTAAGCTGATAGTGGTAGAGGGTACTCTTTATCCACTGCTTACCCGATTGAAAAACGACGGTTTGCTGTCGTATGAATGGGTTGAATCAACTCAAGGACCTCCTAGGAAGTATTATCGTTTGACAGAATTGGGCGAGGAGTTCTTATCAGAACTTCAGCAAGCATGGGATGATCTGTCGGATACGGTAAATCATTTAAGGATAAAACTGTTAACTGCAAATGCTAATGAAAAAGACATTAACTATTAATTTGGGCGGAACTGTTTATCAGATAAACGAGGATGCTTATTATCTGTTGGATAATTATTTGAATAATCTGCGCATTCACTTTAGTAGGGAAAATGATGCGGAAGAAATAGTGTGTGATATGGAAAGCCGTATAGCGGAACTTTTCAATGAATATTTGGGAAAAGGGCTGCAGGTGATTACAATTGCTGAGGTAGAAGAGGTCATTGCGCGTATGGGAAAGCCTGAAGATTTGGAGGAAGAACCCGAGGACGGTCATGAACAGCCTCGAAACCCCAAGGGGAAAAAGGTGGTTCGCAAATTGTTCCGTAATATAGATGACCGTATTTTGGGAGGTGTCCTTTCTGGACTCTCTGCCTATTGGGGATGGGATGTCACTTGGGTCCGTATCTGTGTCCTGTTGCTTGGATTGGGTATAAAAGGACTTTTCCTGGCTTATTTGATAGCTTGGGTGATTATTCCGGTGGCACGTACCGCTACCGAAAAATTGCAGATGCGTGGTGAAGACATTAATATGGAAAATATAGGTCGTACGGTGACAGATGGTTTTGAAAAAACTGGTGATGCAGTAAAGTCGGGAAATACCGAAACTTTGTTGCGCAAGATAGTCAATGGAATTGTTTATTTGGCAGGTTTGCTGATAAAGATTTTATTGATACTTGTAGCAATTTGTGTTTTCCCTTTGTTTTTAGTGTTATTTTTTGTATTTATATCTGCATTGCTGGTAGGTACTCAACTGCTGGTTGATTTCCCTGGTTTTTGTTATGATTTAATGCCGGGAATAGAATGGGGGGTATTATCTTCTTCTCCTTTCTTGATGATAAGCATGGCGGTGGGAGGTTTGTTTGCAGTAGGTATCCCTTTGGTAGCTATGTTGCAACTTATTATGCAATGCTTTAAAGTGTGGTCTCCTGTGTCGACTTCAGTAAAGACAACTTTGGTTCTTGTTTGGATATTTTCATTGATGTGGTGTTTCTTTCTGTTTATTATGTGGGAATCTTTTCTTGTGTTAAGATAAAAGGGTACTGGCAGATTTGAAACAATTGTTTTTATGTCCCGATGTTCTTAAATGAATGTTGGGGCATTTTTTTTGTAAAAGTAATTTTCTCATGAAAGAATAGGTAGATAGAATTGAACAGTTTCAGTGTTTTGTAAAGAGGAATTTGCATAGGTATTAATGCTTGGAACCGAAAAAATACTTATCTTTGCTTTTAATAAAGGATTAACTTTAAAAAGGATATGACAAAGAAAATACTTTTGCTGGGTTCCGGCGAGCTGGGTAAGGAATTTACCATAGCTGCAAAACGTTTGGGACAGTACGTAATAGCGTGCGATTCTTACGAAGGTGCTCCTGCCATGCAGGTGGCAGATGCTTGTGAAGTGTTTAGTATGCTCGATGGTGAGGCACTAGACCGTGTAGTATCTAAATATCGTCCTGATATTATTGTACCGGAAATAGAAGCTATTCGTACCGAACGTCTGTATCATCTGGAAAAAGAAGGCGTACAGGTAGTGCCAAGTGCACGTGCCGTAAATTACACGATGAACCGTAAGGCTATTCGTGATTTGGCTGCTAAGGAACTGGGCTTGAAGACAGCTAAGTATTTTTACGCTACTTCTTATGAAGAGCTGAAAGAGGCTGCTGAAAAGATTGGTTATCCTTGTGTCATCAAGCCGCTGATGTCTTCTTCGGGTAAAGGGCAGTCTGTAGCAAAAGGTCTGGAAGATCTGGAATATTCGTGGGCTTACGGATGCGAAGGTAGCCGTGGAGATATCAAGGAATTAATTGTAGAGGAGTTTATTCGTTTCGATAGTGAAATTACACTGCTTACTGTGACTCAGAAGGATGGACCAACTTTATTCTGCCCACCTATCGGTCATGTGCAGAAGGGAGGTGACTACCGTGAGAGTTTCCAGCCGGCACATATCGCTCCTGAACATTTGGCTGAAGCGCAGCAGATGGCTGCAAAGGTAACGGAAGCGTTGACTGGATATGGCTTGTGGGGGGTTGAATTTTTCTTGAGCCATGAAAATGGGGTGTATTTTTCAGAACTGTCTCCTCGTCCGCATGATACTGGTATGGTTACATTGGCCAATACTCAGAACTTAAATGAATTTGAATTGCATCTCTATGCTATTTTGGGATTGCCTATCCCTGGAATTGTACAAGAACATATAGGAGTGAGTGCTGTGGTGCTCTCGCCTGTTGCTGCGAAGAAGGCTCCTCAATATAGAGGCTTGGAATATGTTTGCTCTCAGCCAAATACTTATCTGCGTATCTTTGGAAAGCCATTTACTAAATTGAACCGTAGAATGGGGGTAGTGGTATGCTATGATAAGAATGACGGTGACTTAGATGCTTTGCGTGAAAAGTGTAAGTCGCTGGCCGATAGAGTAGAAGTTTATTAATAAACAGATTTCATTAGATTGAAATATTAAAGATGACCTCCTTTGCTTAAAGACAAGTTTATCTTAAATTTAAGCAGGGGAGGTCTTTTTTGGGGCTGTTCCAGGCTGATTATGACTTGGCGGATGTAAGTCTCCCCAATGAGTTCCAATGGCGGGAGTCATACAGCCGGAGGCAAAAGGCAAGACTCCATTGTGCGGAAAACGATGAATTGCTAATGCAACGGATATGCATTTGTATTGAAAAAAAGAAGGGAGTAGCATCATCACATGCCACTCCCTTCCGTTCTTTTTATGCTTTTGTAAGAATCGTTTTCTTAGCAAAGTTTTCTAGAACCATCGCTGATAACTACGTCATATACTTTAGGACTATGACCATATTTAGCAGTGAAACGTTCTTTTACTGTAGAAATGAATGTTTCATACAGTTCATTTTTAACTAAGTTGATGGTACATCCACCAAAGCCGCCGCCCATTACACGTGAGCCTGTTACTCCACAGTCGAATGCTACATCATTGAGGAAGTCCAGTTCTTCACAGCTAACCTCGTACAGTTTGCTCATACCATAATGAGTTTCGTACATCTTCTGACCTACAGTTTCGTAATCGCTACGTTCCAAAGCGTCGCATACATCGATTACTCGCTGGATTTCTTCAATTACATATTCTGCACGCTTGTAGTCTTCTTCACTCACTTCAGCTTTTACAGCATTCAGCATTTCCATGTTGCAGTCGCGCAAGAATTCAACTTCAGGATGTGTCTTCTTGATTGCTTCTACTACATTTTCGCAACTCTGGCGGCGTTTGTTATAAGCCGAAGATGCCAATTCGTGTTTTACTACAGAATCAACCAATACCAGGCGGTATTCTTCTGGTTTGAACGGGAAGTACTGGTATTCCATAGAACGGCAATCCAAGCGCATCAAGCTACCTTCTTTTCCAAATACAGATGCAAACTGGTCCATGATACCACATTTTACACCGCAATAATTATGTTCTGTAGCCTGACCAACTTTTGCCAATTCAAATTTATCTATTTTATTGTCACCAAACAAATCGTTCAATGCATAAGCATAGGTTGATTCCAAAGCTGCAGATGAAGACATACCTGCACCCAGAGGCACATCACCGGCAAAAGCAGTATTGAATCCTTTTACATCAACACCTCGTTTAATCATTTCACGGCAAACACCGAAAATATATCTTGCCCAGCTAGCGTTTGGAGCATCTTCTTCATTCAAACCGAATTCTACGTAGTCTTTCAAGTCGATAGAATAAGCACATACTTTGTCTTTTCCGTTTGGCTTGATTTCTGCTACTATACCTTTATCAACTGCTCCAGGGAAAACAAATCCACCATTGTAGTCGGTATGTTCTCCGATAAGGTTGATACGTCCTGGTGAAGCATATACTGAACCTGTGGTTCCATCAAAGTGTTTGATAAAACGACTTCTTACAACTTCTATATCCATAATAGTAATATTTAAAAGGTTAATATTTTTATCTCTTTCCGTTGTTTCGGAATTTTTATCTAAATGTTAGTTGATTATTCTTCTCTTTTGGTAACTTTTGATCCAACCAAAGCATAGAATAAAATATATGCAGCGCAGAAAATCACTACCCAGAAACTAGCGGTAAAGCCGAACATATCAGCAACGGCTGCTTCGATAAACATCATTACTGCACAACCAAATACCATTGTCATGAAAATACCGCTGGCGATAGCTGTGTATTTACCCAGTCCTTCTACTGCCATGTTGAAAATAGACCCCCACATTACAGAAGTGCAAAGACCGACTAGTAAGAATGCGAAGATTCCCAATGGAATTTCCTGCCAGATAATGGTTAAAGCTCCCCAGTCAACTCCAGGGAAGTTTACTGTAACGTCTGCTGGAGCAAAGATTCCGAAGAGTACCAAAAGGATAGTTGCCGAAGATACAGTAGTAATCATTGTGCGGCTACTTACCTTATCACCGATGCTGGCACCTACAAAACGGCCGATTAACATCATAAACCAGTAAACTGCAACAATCATACCTACTGTAGCAGGAGGAATGTTACCATCTGCGTTCAAAGACTGTTGAACAGTGTTAGGAACACCAACTTCGATACCCATATACAGGAAGATTGCCAATGCGCCAAGTGCAAAGTGACGGTGACTCATTGCACCTTTAATCAAGTCAACACGTACTGGAGCCTGTTCTGGTTCTTCTATCTTAGTGAACATGATGACGATGAAAGCGATCACGAAAATAGCCAATGCAATCATCAGGGCAGGAGTGGCGTCGGCTATTTTTGCTTTTGTCATGTCGGCAATCAATGCACCCATCAAGATATAGCAAGCTACGGCTGCTGAAGAGTTGAATACACCACCTATCTGAATTAACTGGTTACCTTTGTTACCACCACCGCCAAGGAGGTTCAACATAGGGTTAACCACACAGTTCAAAATACACATACACAGACCTGAGATGAAAGCACCTACCAAGTAAACGCCAAATACAAGTCCGAGGTTTGCAGCAGCATCCATTTGTCCGCTAATCCACTGGATTCCGATACCGATGATACCTACAATCAAACCGATCAATGCAGTTTTCTTATAGCCATATTTAGCGATAAGCATACCTGAAGGAATACCCATCAGCAAGTAAGCGATGAAGTTACCGTAGTTACCGATTTGCGCTAGCACGTTGGATACGCCACCAGGCTGGTTTTTGATGATGGTAGCCATCGGAGTACAAAGATTGGTTACGAACGCAATCATTGAGAACAGGGCTATCATAACTACGATAGCACCCCATTGTTTCTTTTGTTGAGCCATTTTTTTTAGAAATATTAATTGTTATTTGTTTTCAGTATTAAATTTATAAACGGTTGTCTGTGTGTATTCCTCTCCTGGGTTTAGTATTGCAGAAGGGAAATGACCTTTATTTGGTGTGTCAGGGAAGTGCTGTGCTTCGAAGCAGATAGCACTTCTGGCAGGGAATGTAGCTCCATGCCATCCTTCAAAACCATTGTGCCAATTGGCTGTATAGAGTTGTACTCCTGGCTCGGTAGTATAGACTTCCATACATCTGCCACTGTTAGGTTCTACACATTTGGCAGCAAAGGTAAGTGTTCCAGGTTCTTTCTTGTTTAATACATAGCAGTGGTCATATCCGGCACCGAATACCAATTGTTGGAAAGACTCGTTGATGCGGCTTCCTATGGTTTGTGGAGTACGGAAGTCCATTGGTGTTCCTTCTACTTTTGCAATTTCTCCAGTAGGGATAGAAACTTCATCCATTGGAGTATAGAAGTCTGCATTGATAGTCACGATGTTATTTTCTACAGTTGGAGTAGGTGTTGCAAGTCCGGCCAAATTGAAGAATCCATGATGAGTCATGTTGATGATGGTTGTCTGGTCGGTTGTAGCATGATACTTCAGAATCAATTCATTTTCGTTTGTCCATGTATAGCATACATGAATGTTTACGTTGCCAGGGAATCCTTCTTCCCCGTCGGCTGAAAGATAATGAAGTTTAAGAGTTTGAGCATCGGTTTGTTCGGCATCCCATACTCTGGCATGGAATCCGGTAGGACCACCGTGAAGTGAGTTAGGACCATTGTTGATGGTTAAATTGTATTCTTTTCCTTTTAAGGAGAATGTGCCTTTTGCAATACGGTTGCCATAGCGTCCGATTAATGTGCTGAGGAACGGTTCCGGACTGTTGATGACTTTTTCGATAGAGTCATGTCCTTGTACTACATTGGCAAAGTTCCCGTTTTTATCGGGTACCATAATGGCTAGCAATGCACCGCCATAATTGGTAACTGCGACTTCAGCTCCATGGCTGTTGGTAAGGATGAACAAGTCCGTTCTTTTTCCGGCAATTTCCTTTTGGAAGTCGGTCCTTTTCAAGCCGCATTTGTTGTTTTCATGGTAAAATGTATTATTCATAATTTCTGAATAAAATCTTTTGTATTGGTTCTATTTAAAATGTATGCAAATAAAAAGATTTTATTCAGAAAACACAAACAAATTGATGTTTTTATTTATCGCTTAGATAAATATGTCAACAGGTCTGCTACTATAAAACAACTACCTCCTATAAATATAAAGTCTTTATCGTCAGCGGCTTTACGTGCAGCTTGAAAGGCTGTTTCCACGTTAGGAAATTCATTGCCTTTCAAACCATATTTTTCTGCCAGTTTTTTGAATTCGGAGGTTGGTAGTGCTCTTTTCACGCTTGCTTGAGTGAAATAATAGGTTGCCTCTTGAGGTAGCATAGCCAAGACACCGCTGATGTCTTTGTCGTTTACCATGCCCATAACGATGTGCAGACGGTCGTATTTTTGCATTTTAAGTTGCTGTACGATGTACTGTATCCCTCCTACATTGTGTCCGGCATCGCAGATAGTGATGGGGTGCTCTGCTATTCTTTGCCATCTTCCTTGGAGGCCTGTCAGTTCGCATACGTGAGCAAACCCTTGGCGGATATTCTCCTCCGTAATGCGGTATCCGGCTTTGATGAGCTGTTGGATTGCGCATAGCAGAGTACAAGTATTCTTTTTTTGGTATAGTCCGCCCAGTTCTCCTTTTAGCATGCCATACGAAGCGGTTTCGTAGCAGATTCCTCCTTCTGGCAGCGGGGTGATATCATTGATGAGTTTTTCTTCTTCGGCAAAATAGATAGGAGCTTCTAGTTCTTTGGCACGATTTAAGAAAACAGGGCGAGTTTCATCATTTGTCTCACCGATGACAACAGGAGTTTTTAGTTTGATGATGCCGGCTTTTTCGCTGGCGATTTTAGCTAAGGTGTTTCCTAAGAACTGTACATGGTCGAAACTGATATTGGTGATGATGCTTAGGTTAGGATGAATGATGTTTGTACAATCCAGTCTGCCTCCCAGTCCTACTTCAATGATTGCTACATCAACAGCTTGTTCTGCAAAGTAATGGAAGGCCATGGCAGTAGTCAATTCAAAAAAAGAAGGATGTAATGGTTCAAAAAAGGTGCGGTGCTTGGCTACGAAGTCAATTACGAAATCTTCTGAAACAGGCATTCCGTTAACTCGGATTCGTTCGCGGAAATCGACCAAGTGTGGAGAAGTGTAAAGCCCTACTTTATATCCGGCAGACTGAAGGATAGCTGCTAATGTATGTGAGCAAGAGCCCTTTCCATTGGTTCCGGCTACGTGTATAGTACGGAATTTTTTGTGTGGACTATGAAAATAGTCATCAAGGGCTATGGTGTTTTCCAACCCTTCCTTATAAGCATCTTTCCCTACGTTTTGAAAAAGTGGAGCACTGTTGAACAAGTACTCTATAGTTTCCTTATAATTCATTGCTTTGTATTTTTATGATGCTGCAAAATTAGCGAAAAAACACAATGGATGACGATGTGGTACAGGTAAAAATGCAAATAGAGTAAATTTGCTTGGTTTTAATAATTGATTCTTCGTCCTTCTATGCCGATGCTGATAGAACTGCTTGTGCCTAATTTGAAATGTACCATTCCTCCTAGTTTGTCTGCATTGAAGTCGGCAAAAGGGTAGTAGGGAGAGAAGCGTTGAGGAATAAATGATTTGTTGCCGTAGGCGTATAGGCTGATGCGTTCTGTTGCCTTGAAACCTACGATGGCGGCAAATCCTACATTTTTGTAGCTGAGGTGTCCCCAATCTAAATTGCTGGCATAGACTCCCGCAGCTGCACTGAATCTTTTCCCCAAAGGCATTGCATACATAAAAGCAGCATCTTGTCCGAATCCGGCTCCCGATGGGGCATATTTGCTGGGGCTGAATGTCAAGCTCATACCGATAGAGGCATTGAAGCCTTGATGTAATTCCCAAGAAGAAGGAATGTAATAAAAAGGAGTCGGTCCATACATATAAAAAGGTGAAGCCGTTTCGCTAGCGGTAATCGGAGCATTGAGTGGCAAACTGAGTTCCTGTCCGGAATTTGTGCGAGGGGATTCTGTCGTTGTGACAGTCAGGGAGTCGGTTAGAGATGTTGTTTTCTCTTCTTGTTGTTGGGCTGCCAGATGCAGAGGAAATATGATGCAGATAATTAGTAAAATAAAAATTTTCATGGCTTGCTATAAGTTGATTTTCCGTCAAATGTATGAAAAACTTTGGAAATGGATGGAAAATATAGAAAACAAATTAACGCAGTTTTTACAGAATTAAGAAATTGAAATTTCAACTGTAAAAAGCTGCGTTAATCTATTTTATGTACAAACTAGCATCAAATAATTTTCTGCTATATAATAAATGTGTGAAGTTTAATCGAACAAACTTCTGAATTTCTTAAATATTTTTTCCTTCAGGCTAGTGTTTGGCTTGAAGTTTTCGGCATCCTGCCATTTTTCCAATGCTTGACGTTCTTCCTTGGTCAAGTTTTCAGGGATATAGATGCTTACATTTACCAGCAAATCACCTACTCCATTGCTATATCCATAGCTGTTGATGTTAGGAAGCCCTTTACCACGTAGGCGAAGAACTTTGCCTGGCTGAGTTCCCGGCTCAATCTTAATCTTGGCCTTTCCGTCGATAGTAGGGATTTCCACTGTACCACCCAAGGCGGCAGTTGGAACACTAAGCAGCAAGTTATAGATTAAGTCACTTTCGTCGCGAATCAGTTCTGGGTGAGCCTCTTCTTCAATCAGGACCAGCAAGTCTCCCGGTACACCATTGTGTTTTCCGGCATTACCTTTGCCGTTAAGAGTGACTTGCATTCCTTCGGATACACCAGCAGGAATCTTTACGGTTACAATTTCTTCACCATATACAATACCTTCGCCATTACATTCCTTACATTTATGCTTAATGATTTTACCTTCACCGCCACATTGAGGACATGCCACTTGGGTCTGCATCATACCAAAGATGCTCTGTTGGGTACGGGTTACGCTTCCTGTTCCGTGACAAGTAGGACAAGTTTCTACCCCTCCGTCACCTTCGGCACCTGTACCATGGCAATGGGCGCAAGGAGTATATTTTTTAAGTTTGAATTTCTTTTCTGTGCCGGTAGATACCTCTTTTAGTGTAAGTTTTACCTTTACGCGCAAGTCGGAACCGCGGAACTTGCGTTGTCTGGCTTGTCCGCCTCCACCGCCGAACCCACCAAATCCGGCATGTCCACCAAAGATATCGCCAAACATAGAGAAGATATCATCCATAGACATATTCTGTCCGTCGAATCCGCCAAAGCCACCTCCTCCGGCAGCGCCATTCATTCCGGCATGTCCAAACTGGTCATATCTGGCGCGCTTGTCAGGATTGCTCAACACTTCATAGGCCTCAGCAGCTTCTTTAAACTTTTCTTCAGCCTCCTTGTTTCCCGGATTCTTGTCGGGGTGATATTGAATCGCTTTCTTGCGGTATGCTTTCTTTATTTCTGCTTCCGAAGCTGTTTTCTCAACTCCAAGCACTTCATAATAATCTCTTTTTCCCATATCTCGTTATCCTTCCTGTCTTACTGCGCTACTACCACTTTCGCATGGCGAATTACCTTATCATTAAGTTTATATCCGGTCTGGACACAATCTAGCACCTTTCCTTTCTGGTCTTCAGCAGGAGCTGGTACCAAAGCGATAGCCTCGTGGAAGTCGGTGTCGAAAACTTCACCCACAGGTTCCATTTTCTGTAGGCCTTCTTGTGAAAGAGCTTTCAGGAATTTCTGTGTAATGAGGTCAATGCCTTCGTACATAGCCTGTACATCGTCTGCCTTCTGCATATTGGCAAGAGCGCGTTCCAAATCATCCAAGATAGGCAGAATGGCACTGATGGTTTTCTCACCACCATTCTTAATCAGTTCAGCTTTTTCCTTTAAGGTACGTTTGCGGAAATTGTCAAATTCGGCAGAAAGGCGAAGGTACTTGTCTTTCATTTCTTCTACTTTCTGGTTTGCTTCTTCCAGTTCTTTCTGCATTTTATCCTCTGCGCTAAGCTCTTCAGCCTTTTCTTCACTCTGAGTTTCTTCAGCTGCTTTCTCTTCCTGTACCTGTTCGGTCTGTTCCTGGTTTACTTCAGTTTCCTGGTTTTTCTGCATTTCTTCTTCTGCGGAATGATGTTTTTCCTGTGTACTCATATCTATTCTTATTTTTTATTATTCAATATATTAATGGATGCAAGGCAGAGGCTGGCTCTGTGTTGCTAGGTTGTCACCTGTTTTCTTATATATGCAAATAATGTGCCTATGTGCTACGGGTGACTTAAAACGCTGCAAAATTAATAAAAAAATGTCATATTGGCAGATTTTATCCAGTTGTCGTCATGGATGGAACAGTCTTGTGTCATTGTTTAAGGTGTGCGGTTGAGATTTTGTTGGATGCTATTCTTTTTTGCAATGGAGCAGATAGAATAAGAAGGATAGGGCGTTGGTGCCTGCTTGGGTGAACTGTAAAAACGACACGTTAACATTGCGATAACATTGCGATAACATAATATTAAACTATAATTAGTTACTTTTGTAACAGTAAACTGAAAATCGATTGGTTGCAGG
>JARIAN010000146.1 GCA_029257865.1 Phocaeicola sp. | reverse complement strand
TTAAAATACTCAATAGCATTACTCCCCATATGGCCAACTGAGCGATTCCTACTAGTCCGATACCGATAATCTTACCAATCATTAGCTGGAAAGGTTTGACAGAAGAAACCATCAACTCTACAATCCGATTTGTTTTTTCCTCCATCACACTTTGCATCACCATACCCCCATACGACATAACAAATATATAAATCAGCATGGTGAGTATAAATCCAATACCCATGGCCAAGTTTACATCTGATTCTATTTCGGTACCGTTATCTCCCCATTTAACTGTTCGGATATAGTATTTCTGTTCATAGTCAGCCATAATGTTAGTTAATTCCGGAATATTGTAATTAAGCAGTTTATCATGGCGCAGTTTGTCTGTGATGATACTGTTCACTAATTGAGAGAGTTCCATTGGAATTTCTTTACGGGAATAGATAGTGGCAGCATCTGGGTTCTTTACCAGGTCGTCAGAGATTTCAATCACGGCAGATATACCGCATGAGTCATTGCGAAATTCAGGTATTACCCTTAATGTAGGGATAAACCGGTATGACTCATTATCCTTGAAAAGACTGATATACTTTCCTGTATGGTCTACTACTGCAACATCTTTGCGTTCGTCACTTTTTACCATAGAAAGTAGAAGTGGAACCAGAATAAGTGCTGCCATGATAAATGGCATGAGAATGGTGAGTATGATAAATGATTTCTTACTCACACGGTTCATAAATTCCCTTTGTATAATAATGAATATTTTGTTCATAGGTCTTTGTTTTATTTATTACCTTCTACTGTTTGAATAAAAATCTCATGCATGGATGGTAAACATTCTGCAAATGAAAGAATCTCATTGTTCTTGGCCAGTTCTGCAAGTAGTTGTGAGTTACTGATTTTGTCATGCTTTCGTAACAGATACTGATGCTTTTTATCGTAGACACTTTCACTGATTATTTCAAATAATGGACTTTCGACCAATATTTCCGCATCCGGAAGTTCTAGCTTGTAGCTGTTGGTCTTAAATTGTTTGCGAATATTGTTAACTTCTCCCTGTAACACTACTTCCGAGTGATTAATCAGAGCAATATTGTCGCATATTTCTTCGACCGACCCCATGTTATGGGTAGAGAAAATAATGGTATGCCCTTGATTCTTTAGTTCGAGGATTTCATGCTTGAGCATTTCTGCATTGACAGGGTCGAATCCAGAGAAAGGCTCATCTAAAATAATAAGCTGAGGGTCATGAAGAACAGTAATAATAAACTGTACTTTCTGCTGCATACCTTTAGATAATTCTTCTAGCCTTTTATTCCACCATGGCATGATGTCGAATTTCTCAAACCATTCTTTGAGGCGTTGTTTGGCATCGTGCTTACTCAGCCCTTTCAGCTGCGCCAGATAAATAGCTTGTTCGCCAACTTTCATCTTTTTGTATAAGCCTCGCTCTTCGGGTAGATATCCGATATTATAAACGTCTTCTGGTAAAGTAGGACGGCCATTGAATAGAACCTTACCGGAATCTGCAGCAGTAATAAGATTAATTATGCGTATGAGTGTAGTCTTTCCTGCTCCGTTTGGACCTAGCAGACCAAAAATCTGCCCTTTGGGAACTTGGATACTAACACCATTTAATGCAGTGTGATTCGCAAATTTTTTGACAACATCTTGTGTCTCTAAAAAAAAGTCATTCATAGAGTACGGGAATTCGGGGTTACGAAAGTTTTATTAAAAGTTGGTAATCACTGAATCATTTTGCATCTTTAAGTCTGACAAACAAATAATTACAAAATTAATAGCAATGATTACCAAGGATAAAATTACGGAATTTTTCTGTATTATTGATGAGTTTGGTAAGAATTTTGAGTTTGAGCTGAAGAAAAATCTTCTTGGTCACTTAAAAAGCTGCAAAATACATAGTGGCTCAATGGAAGAAGCTGCGAGGTACGGAGTCGGATTCACGTTTTCAAAAGTATGTCAAGGTTCAGGACTTGGAAAATAGCGCACTGGAGCTTTTCAAGTATTCTTCAAAGGCTTCTGTTTCTGTAACGAAATCAAAGAAACAGAAGGGAAAGAAGACGAAGATAGAGAAGGTTGAAATCAACTACAAGGCTTTGGATATGATATATACTGCCATGCACGGTATGCAGCGTATGAGCAGTTTCGGAAAGTTCCGTGAGGTGATAGGTGATGAAGTGCTGAACGAGTTCCGGGACGAGGATTTGGAATTGAATGTGGAAGATTTGAACATGAAGGACGGTGTTTATACTTGGTATATGTCGGTAAAAGACCGTGTTGCGGACTGGTTCAATATGG
This sequence comes from Phocaeicola sp., assembly GCA_029257865.1. Lineage (GTDB taxonomy): Bacteria > Bacteroidota > Bacteroidia > Bacteroidales > Bacteroidaceae > Phocaeicola. The sequence goes on along the minus strand of JARIAN010000146.1, from coordinate 942 downwards.
AAACTGGGGAAGCATTGTGCCGTTATGAGGTAACGAGCAAGGATGAAAATCTTTAGGATATCTACCTTGAAAAAGAAAAAAGTCCTCCTGAATAGTTAAATATCAGATTTTCAGAACAATGAATTGAGTTTTTTCGTAACTTCAAAAGTGTTGTTAAACTTTAATTCTTTGCGTATGAAATGTAAAATTTTATCGTTTTTGATTTGTTCTGTTTTGATAGGACTTTCCTCTTGTACAAAAGAAAGTGACGTTTCTTTTGTTGGGAATAGTGATGTTCAAACGAGAGCGACGAGAGGTGTTTACGTTTATCCTTCGGTCAGTGAAATTTTGAAGTAAGATGTTGTAACAAGACAAATGGAGGCAGCTTGGAGTAGAATGAAAAATTCTGCTAGTGGAAGTTCTCGTTCTGAATTTGGTTTTTATATATATAAGAAACAACCAAGTGGGGAATATTATGTGGGTGAAATAGTTGAAGGTCCTGCCACTACTGGTTGTGAAGGTACTAATGCAAGTATATCATTAGGACGAGTTATTAGTAATATAGATGTTTGTGCCTTTTTCCACTGTCATACGACACTTCAATATTGTCCGAAAACATCTTCTAGAAGAACTGGTCCTTCTCAGAGTGATATAAATTTTGCTAATAATAACAAGTTACCAGGTATATTATATGATTATTCATCATCTATGATTCAGGGAGGGCATGATAAGAATGATTCTTATAAAGAGTATACGTTTGGTCCTACTCAAAGACCCGATATGCCATATTAATGTTTAACTATAAAAAAATACATATATGAAATATTTAGTTTTTATATTAATATCGATGTTTTCTTATTTTGGTGTAATGGCACAAGATTTAGGGAAATTGAATAAAGTACAAAGAGATAAATATCTTGTTGATTTAAGTACTCAGGTAATAAAGAAATTTGGTCCTGATTA
>JARIAN010000032.1 GCA_029257865.1 Phocaeicola sp. | reverse complement strand
CACGTGAAGCTATCGACCACTTGGTAGCAAACGGTGAAAAAGTTGGTTTGGTTTCTGTACACTTGTATCGTCCGTTCTCTGCTAAACACTTCTTGGCAGCAGTTCCTAAGACAGCTAAGCGCATAGCAGTACTTGACCGTACAAAAGAACCAGGAGCAACAGGCGAACCACTGTTCTTGGATGTAAAAGAATGTTTCTACGGACAGGAAAACGCTCCTCTTATCGTAGGCGGACGCTACGGATTGGGTTCAAAAGACACAACTCCTGCACAGATCTTGTCTGTATACGAAAACTTGGCATTGCCTATGCCTAAAGACCACTTCACTATCGGTATAGTAGACGATGTTACTTTCACATCTCTTCCTCAGAAAGAAGAAATAGCATTGGGCGGTGAAGGTATGTTCGAAGCAAAATTCTATGGTTTGGGTGCTGACGGTACTGTAGGTGCTAATAAGAACTCTGTAAAAATCATCGGTGAAAATACTGATAAATATTGCCAGGCTTACTTCGCATACGACTCAAAGAAATCTGGTGGTTTCACTTGTTCTCACTTACGTTTCGGTGACCATCCTATCCGTTCTACTTACTTGGTTAATACCCCTAACTTCGTAGCTTGCCATGTACAGGCTTATCTGCACATGTACGATGTAACTCGTGGCTTGCGTAAGAATGGTACATTCTTGCTGAACACTATTTGGGAAGGAGAAGAGTTGGCTAAGAACTTGCCTAACAAGGTTAAGAAGTATTTCGCAGAAAACAATATCTCTGTTTATTATATCAACGCAACTAAGATTGCTCAGGAAATTGGTTTGGGTAACCGTACAAACACAATCCTTCAGTCTGCATTCTTCCGTATCACAGGTGTTATCCCAACAGACTTGGCTGTAGAACAGATGAAGAAGTTCATTGTTAAATCTTATAGCAAGAAGGGTGAAGATGTTGTAAATAAGAACTTTGCTGCTGTAGAACGCGGTGGTGAATATCAGCAATTGACTGTTGACCCTGCATGGGCAAGCTTGGAAGTGGAAGCTGCTACAACTAACAACGATCCTGCATTCATCAATGAAGTAGTTCGCCCTATCAACGGTCAAGATGGTGACTTGCTGCCAGTTTCTGCATTCAAGGGAATTGAAGATGGTACTTGGTATCAAGGAACTTCAAAATATGAAAAACGTGGTGTTGCAGCATTCGTTCCTGAATGGAATCCTGAAAATTGTATCCAATGTAACAAGTGTGCCTATGTTTGTCCTCACGCTTCTATCCGTCCGTTCGTTCTTGACGAAGAAGAACAAAAGGGTGCAAACTTTGCTTCTTTGAAAGCAGTAGGAAAACAGTTTACCGGCATGACGTTCCGTATGCAGGTTGACGTAATGGACTGCTTGGGATGCGGTAACTGTGTTGATGTATGTCCGGGTAATCCAAAGAAGGGTGGTAAAGCTCTTGCTATGAAACCTCTTGAAACACAATTAGGTGAAACTTCAAATTGGACTTACTGTTCAGATAATGTAAAAACAAAGCAGCACTTGGTAGACATCAAAGCCAATGTGAAGAACTCTCAGTTTGCCACTCCTTTGTTTGAGTTCTCTGGAGCTTGTGCCGGTTGTGGTGAAACTCCATATGTAAAACTTATTTCTCAGTTGTTTGGTGACCGTGAAATGGTAGCCAATGCTACAGGATGTTCTTCTATCTATTCTGGTTCAGTTCCTTCAACTCCTTATACAACTAACGAAAAAGGTCAGGGTCCAGCTTGGGCAAACTCATTGTTCGAAGACTTCTGCGAATTCGGTTTAGGTATGGATATGGCTAACAAGAAGATGCGTAATCGCCTTGAAGAAGCCATGAAGACTGCTATCGCTTCTGAAGAAACTCCAGCAGAATACAAAGAAGCATTCCAGGAATGGATTGACGGACGCAACGATGCAGACAAGAGCAAGGCTGCTGCCGAAAAGATTATCCCAATGGTAGAGTCTTCTAAAGATAAATGTGCTGCTTGCGCTACTATCGCCGAATTCCAAGACTACTTGGTAAAACGCTCACAGTGGATTATCGGTGGTGACGGTGCTTCTTACGATATAGGTTACGGCGGTTTGGACCATGTAATCGCTTCTGGTGAAGATGTAAACATCTTGGTATTGGATACCGAAGTTTACTCTAACACCGGTGGTCAGTCTTCTAAGGCTACTCCTCTTGGTGCTATTGCTAAGTTTGCTGCTTCCGGTAAACGTGTACGCAAAAAAGACCTTGGTATGATTGCTACAACTTATGGTTATGTATACGTAGCTCAGATTGCTATGGGAGCAGACCAAGCACAGACATTGAAAGCTATCCGCGAAGCTGAAGCTTATCCAGGTCCATCATTGGTTATCGCATATGCACCATGTATCAACCACGGTTTGAAGGCAGGTATGGGTAAATCTCAGGCTGAAGAAGCTAAGGCTGTAGAATGTGGCTACTGGCACTTGTGGCGCTTCAACCCAGCTTTGGAAGAAGAAGGTAAGAACCCATTCTCACTCGATTCTAAAGAACCTAACTGGGATGCATTCCAAGATTACTTGAAGGGTGAAGTTCGTTTTGCTTCTGTTGCAAAACAATATCCAACTGAAGCTGCTGACTTGTTCAACGCTTGCGAAGATATGGCTAAGAAACGCTATGCTTCATACAAACGTATGGCTGCCATGAACTGG
>JARIAN010000025.1 GCA_029257865.1 Phocaeicola sp. | reverse complement strand
GGTCTCCAATCATTGTGAGGCTTTATCTTATTCGGAGGCCGACCATATAGTTTGTGTCACTTATTGTGCAAAGAATTTTCTTCAGGATGCGTTTAAGGTACGTGCTGAAAAGATTTCTGTGATATATAATGGAATAAATGATGTGGCAGACTTTTCAACTTGCATGGTGAAGAACCCCAATAGGTTCCGTTTCCTTTATGTAGGTGCCGTTATACCGAGTAAGGGATTGGATTATATACTCAATGCTTTGCGCAGGCTTGCCGATGAGAAGTATAAAGTTTCGTTGACAGTAGCCGGAAAAGGACGTAAAGACTATGTAGAGCATTTAAAGGCTCGGAATAAGGATTTGGAGGTTCATTTTTTGGGGCAGGTATCTTTTGAGGAACTGAAGGATTATTATCAGACTTGTGATGCCGGGGTAATTGCTTCTATGCAGGAACAATGTAGTTATGTGGCCATTGAAATGGCAATGTTTGGTCTGCCTATCATAACGACCGGAATAGATGGACTCGGCGAAATGTTTGAAGATAGAGTAAACGCATTGAAAGTTCCCGTTAAATTTTCCAAAGTATACGGGCTGTCGGTAGATGTAAACTGTATGGCAGAAAAGATGAAAGAAATGATAGAGAATGTGGAACTTAGAACGAAGCTGAAAGTGAACGTAAGGAAACTTTTTATTAAAAAATTCGGAGCTGACAATATGATGAAAGATATGTTAGCAATATATGATAAGTTGATAAATTAATACTATGAATTGTAATATGAAAGCAATATCAATAGTTATGCCTACATATAATGCAAGCAAATATGTGGCTGAAGCAATAGATAGTGTGTTGCAACAGTCTTTTGAAGACTGGGAACTGTTAATTATAGATGATGGTTCTACTGATAATACAGTAGATATCATACATTCTTATACAGATAGCCGTATAAGGCTGATATGCAATGAACATGATTTCATAGGCTCATTGAAGTTAGGTTTGCAAGAAGCTTCCGGTAAGTATATAGCTCGTATGGATGCTGATGATATTATGCATCCGGACCGTTTGAATATTCAATATAATATAATGGAGGAGGAGCCTGAAATTACAGTTTGTGGAAGTACGGTATTACCTATAGTTAACGATAAAATACAAATAAATGTTTTATCCTCTTTGACGGGGGTAATTGATGATCCTTTATTGCAATTATTAAAAGGTAATATAATATTTCATCCAACAGCGTGCATTCGACGCTCTTTTTTATCAATGAATTCACTAACCTATGAACCATATATGTATGCAGAAGATTATAAATTATGGTTTGAAATAGCAAAGAAAGGAGGTGCCTTTTATGTAGAATCTTTACCCTTATTGTTTTATCGTTTTAGTGAGCAACAGGTCTCTAAATGCAAAAGAAACATTCAGAGTAAAACTTCGTGGAAGATAAAGAAAGAAGTTTTTTGTGAATTGTTGAATAGAAATTCTGTAAATGATAAAGTAGTTTGTGATTTTTACCATAACCTGTTTAAATTGGTTGATAAAGGTTTTTTCACAACAGATTTTGTCTCAACTATATTAATTCATTTAATTAATGAGTCCACTACAAAAAGTGTTTTTTGACAGAAATTAACGCCCTACAGATATCTCTGAGAGGGGGTGAAATTGAAAAATTGTACTTTTTAAAGGGGACTCATTAATAAATTAAAAAAATATGAAAACATTAAGAAGGAAATCACTGGAAGAACTTAAAAATATTATGCCTGTTATACCAGAAACAGAACAAGCAATGTACAATGGAGGAACTGTATATTGTGATTTAAGTGGAACTTATTTAGGAAAAGTAGGATCTAGTGATGATTTAAAATTTTGTTCACCTATGGATTATGAGCATTATAAATCATGTAATGTTGAAGGAATGGGTGTGTCCTTTAGTGCTTTAAATAATAGTGCACAATATAATTTTATATTACTAAATAGGGTTCACTGAAAAACTATTTTTAGCATAATATTAACTGATTTTCAGCAAAATAGCTTCGGTAATAATTGTACTTTAAGAAGAAAATTCGTAAATTTATAGTTAAAATGAAGAATATGAAG
>JARIAN010000011.1 GCA_029257865.1 Phocaeicola sp. | reverse complement strand
AGCGGTTGCAAAAGTACAGACTTTTTCCGATTCTGCAAGCATTTGCACAAACTTTTTTATAACTATTTTTACATTCGTTTGCAAAAACATTGTAAAACAGCCGTTTACAGTATAAAATATTTTCAATGCTTTTTCACCGACGGATTTTCATACACATTATATAATATAAAGAGGCCATCACAGACCGGATGACAGATTGTCAAAACCAATGGAAAAAAGCAAGTTATTACAAAAAAGCGACAGGAATTCCCCCATCGCCTCCAACTGTTAAACAATGTAAACACACCTTCCGAGACTCGTCCATTTACGTACAGGTGTACGGATGCCGCCAAAGAAACGATTCTCACGGCTCCATTTTACACGTATAACATTAAATATCAATTATATAAAGCCATTATTTATGAATCCCATTTCCATCCGAATAACACAAAAACAGGGCAAAAATCACCCCTTTCCCCTCCTTTTTTCAAGGGCCTCAGAGCATGCAACTCAAATCGTCGGCATATTTTTACCCAATCTTCTAATTATTTTGGAGAGAATGACTAAATATTTCTCCAAAAATAATTAGAAGATCCCCAAAAAACGTCGGCATGATTTCAGTCCTTCTCCATAAAACGAGCAAAAACACTCCATTTTCTCTCTCTAATTGATGCAATTCAATCGGACTGAAATGTTACACAATACATACAAAAGTTAAAATATACAACTATCTCTTCTTATCATCCCACAAAAAAATCCCTCAAGCATACATCTATCAAAGACATATCCTTGAGGGAATATACTATACCCACAGCAAGATTCAGAAGTTTATCTTACCTGGATAACCAAATAACGCGATACACTCCAGAACTGGTTCGGGTTAGAAATCTTAAGTATCAACTGCCCCTTATCATCTTTCACCAATTCATACGAACCAGCAGGATGAGTAGTCAACAATTCCGCACGCTTAGAATACAATTTAATTTCCTTTTCGTTGCGGATATCAATTTCTGTAAAGTAATCCTTATTAAAATCATTGTTCTTCAACACATCACCACGCTGAATAATTTTCTGATCCTTCAGTTCCGACTTAGTACCAAATACAAACCAAGCTGTATTCAAAGCCTTATCCTGCACAGCCACAGTCTTAGCAGCAACTTCCTTCTCAGCCACCAGTTCATCCATATTCTGATGCAATCCAGCTACAGCCTCATCCAATTCAGCGATACGGATATTCTTCGATGCAAGTTCAGTCTGCAATGTTTCAATCTGACGCTGCTTTGCCTCCATCTGAGCATTTAGTTTCTGTATAGCCTTCTTCAGTTCAGTAGACTGGAACTTACTGTTTTTAAGTTGGTTTTCAAGTTTAGCAAGTTGCTCACGGTTCGTTTTCAACTTTTCGCTAATAAAGCGTATATCTTCCTTGACTTTCTGCGAATTAGAACGTCCTTCAATGCTTCCCCCGTTCAAATCAACTCTATTTTCAGCTTCATTGATTTCACGAAATGCATCCTGTATTTCATTGAACGAGCCCATAATTTCATCTAATTCAGCATTACGTTCAGACAATTCTACCATCAGAGAATCATTCTGAGATTGCAATTTCGACTTATTACCAGAGTTAGTACATGAGGCCAATGCCACAGCTGTACATAATGAAAACAATGTAATTTTTTTCATACTACCTTTCAGTTTAGAATTTATAATTTAGTTTTCTTTTCCTCCCAATACAATAACGATTTCCCCCCGAGGCTCTGTAGCAGTAAAATGCGCAACCACCTCCTGCAAGGTACCCCTTACACTTTCTTCATGAATCTTAGAAATCTCCCGGCAAACAGAAACCGGACGTTCCGGTCCGAAGAACTCCATAAACTGCGTCAAGGTCTTAACCAGACGATAAGGAGACTCATAGAAAATCATTGTTCGAGTTTCCTCCTGAAGGCCCGTGAGGCGTGTCATCCTGCCTTTCTTCTGCGGCAAGAACCCTTCAAAACAAAATCTTTCATCGGGCAAACCAGAAGAGACTAAAGCCGGAACAAAAGCCGTAGCCCCCGGAAGACACTGCACCTCTATCCCATTGCGCACACACTCGCGAACCACCAAGAAACCAGGGTCTGAAATGGCAGGAGTTCCGGCATCGGATATCAAAGCCACCGTTTCGCCGGCCTTAATACGATTTACCACACTCTCCACCGTTTGATGCTCATTAAACTTATGATGAGACTGCATTGCATTCTTTATCTCAAAATGCTTCAACAAGATGCCCGACGTACGAGTATCTTCAGCCAAAATCAAATCAGCTTCTTTCAATACACGAATCGCACGAAAGGTCATATCCTCCAAATTGCCTACCGGAGTAGGAACTACGTATAATTTACCCATAATATAACTTCAATATTATTATAGCAAAGATAAAAAGTTTTTATTACTGTCTGCCATATTGATTTATAATTTAACAGATGTTTTGTATTTTCTTCGCCATATTGTCAAAAATCCAGTTCAAACATCCTTAAAATATACAAACAAATTGTACATTTGCAACACAAACATTCATATCAACTACAATATTCATGGTTATTTTTTCAGAAGATCATCCATTAGAAACCTACCGCAGGGGAAGAATAGAAGTAATCTGCGGCTCCATGTTTTCAGGCAAGACAGAAGAACTCATCCGCCGTCTGAAACGTGCCAAGTTTGCCAGACAGCAAGTAGAAATATTCAAGCCGGCCATTGACACCCGCTACTCTGAAGAGGATGTCATTTCTCACGACCGAAACGCCATCCACTCTACACCTATTGACTCTTCGGCCAGCATGCTCCTGCTCTGCTCAAACATTGATGTGGTGGGGATTGATGAAGCACAGTTTTTTGACGACGGACTGGTAGAAGTATGCAATACGCTAGCCAACCGTGGTATCCGTGTCATCATTGCCGGACTCGACATGGACTACAAAGGCATCCCCTTCGGACCAATCCCCTCCCTATGCGCCATAGCCGATGAAGTAAGCAAAGTGCACGCCATCTGCGTAAAATGCGGCGACCTGGCATACCTGTCGCACCGCACCATTGCCAATGACAAACGAGTACTGCTGGGGGAAAAAGAAGAATACGAGCCGCTTTGCAGAAACTGCTATCAAAAAGCAATAGAAGAAAGCGCCAAGAAAAGCCAGTAAACAACCGGAACATACCACAAAAAAAATCTCCGTACAAGTTGTCTTTTCTAACGTCAAGACATCTTATACGGAGATTCTTCTTTTTTAGAAGCGCGACCTATGGGGAGAAGACCAAGGGCCTCCATCCATCCTACCTCTATGTCCTCCACCTTTACCACCGAAAGCATTCAAGCGATAAATCAAATGTATCATGCAATAGCTGTAAATAGCATTCGACTCCATATCTTGTCGCATAGCAGCACTAATAGTACGGCTAATATTGCTCTGACGCTTCAGAATATCATAAAACTGGATGCTCACCGTTGCCGCATTGTTCTTCAAGAAATTCTGTGCCAGCTGAGCATTCCATATCAACTCGTTGGTATTCATCGAACTCTCTGAAAAGCCACGGCGGGAATTTTGTGAAACATCGGTAGAAAACGTCATGTTCCAAGGCAAGCGAATGTTTGAACTCCCTCCATAAGAGAACTGATAAGTATCCAAATCGTTCTGCTTCTGCATATTGTTTCTAGAATGGGTAAATTTGAAAGAACCGTTCAACGAAACTTCCAGCCAGTCATTTCGGTAAGTACCCCTCAACCGCTCTCCTATCGTCAGCTGCTTGGTTATATTCTTTAATGTTTCGTCGGCACTGCCGCTCAAATACCCTACCATATTCTTATAGCCAGAGTGAGTAAACGTATGGATAGAATATTTCTTATTCTTCAAAGCAATATTCCCTCCCAACATACCAAACACGTTCCAATTACCGTTGATATTTTCCGGAGTGTTGATATATCCACCTGTTTTTTCATTATATACCCGATGATTGCTGATATCATTCAGCACAGTCTGAAAGCGCAAATAAGAAAACACCCCACGTTGTGACTTTGGATTGAAATAGTTGAACTGACCTTTAAATTCATTGGTAAAGGCAGGAAGCAATCCAGGATTTCCCTTCTGTATATTGAGCGGGTCTGTATCATCGGTAAGAGGAAGCAAATCAACCATATCGGGCTGTTCACTCCATCCCCGGTAAGTCAACCTCAACTGACTGGTCTTTGAAAAATTATACTTATAATCCAAGGTTGGAGTAAAGTTAAACACATGGCGAAGTGTATCAATTTGATAATCCCCCTTCTTATAGCTCAAATTAGACTGCTGCGGACGGAAAGACATTCCCACATTCAGCTGCATCTTCTCACGTATCCAACGCAAGGTAAGATCCACCTGATGGTTATAATAATCGTATATGGCATTCTTGCTCAAAGCGGCATTATAAACCTTCTCCATGTCATCACCAGCCCCCTGCTCAATCTTCCAGTCGTCCGGCATATCATAAGTGGAGTTGTCTGTAGACGAATGTTTGTACTGAAACAAATACCCCACCTGCAGATACCCCCCACGAAAAATCGGCTCATTATAAGTAACACCTACATGATAATCAGATGTAGAAGTCGGAGTAGTGATATATCGGTTTAATATTTTCCAACGCTCCTGCTCCGTCTGTTGATAATACTCAGTCCGTGAAGCAGTGAAACGTTCTCCATCTTTATCATTATAATTAAACTTTCCACGCAGAGTCACACTTCTCCCCTGCCGGCCCAACCTGCGGTTCATCAACAAAGAGGTACCGATACGGAAATTAGAGTTCATCTGCCGACTGTTCCTTATCACTCCATTCAGCAAGTGCGCCTCGTCTACCAAATCAGTGATATCCTCGGCCGAAACAAGGTCCTCTGTAGCATACAACGGATCCTCATCAAAAGTATATGACTTTTCCCCATTGCTATTGTCGGTCTTGCCATAGCTCACTCTAGGACGGAAAATCAACGTAGTCATACTGTCAGGTTTCCATTCCATACGGAAATCAGCTACCACATTCGTATTCTCATCATCGCTCTTCTTCAGTGCATTCTTAAAAGAACTGCTCTCTGCAGAAATAAAAGTTTCAGATGCCTGCTTGTTGAACAAGTCGGTTTTCTTATGATTAAAATTAAGACTTCCTTCCAGGTCAAACTTTTTGCCGTCGGTAATCAAATTAACCCCTAACATATCAGAAGTGACCAATCCATTGGTAGAGCGGTAATGTCCTCCACCCCCACCACCAGGAAAGCTGTTGTCGTTCACATTATTAGTAGAGCCTATCAATGTCAGTTTTGTATTGTCGCGGAAATAATTGGCCATCACCTTGCTGCTATATCTCTCCTCCGTACCTCCGGCTACATCCGCATTACCAAACCATCCCTTATTCATTCCTTTCTTCACCTTCAAGTCAAGCACAGTTTCCTCTTCCCCATCATCTACACCAGTGACACGCGCCATATCCGATTTCTTATCGTAAGCCCTCACCTTATCTATAATATGCACAGGCAGATTCTTCAGAGCCATATTAGGATCGTCAGCAAAAAACTCCTTACCATCAATCATAATCTTCTTGATTGGCTTTCCATTGATAGTCACCTTTCCGTCCTCATCAATTTCAGCTCCCGGAAGTTTTTTCACAAGTTCCTCCAAGGCAGACCCTTCAGGCACACGATAAGCCGAAGAGCTATATACTAACGTATCTTCTACAGCAGTCACTTCGGGAGCTTGCGCCACCACCACCGCCCCTTCGAGCATAATGGCATCGGGACTCAACAAAACGTTTCCTATATTGACATTGGAACTCCCCGCACGCAATACTATATCTTTATATGCAGAAGCATATCCCACATAAGACACCTTTAATAAATATCTGCCCGGCAATGCAGGCAAGCCAAACTCACCGTCAAGGTTGGACACATTGCCTACCACCATCACACTGTCTTTCGGCGACAGCAACTGTACGGTAGCTTGCATAATCGGCGACTTGTCGTCAGCATCCATAACTTTACCTATAACCCTACTCCTCCCAACAGGATTTGCCAAAATAAAAACCGCCATCCACGACAGCAGTATGCTCAAAAAACATTTCTTCATGATTAATATATCTTGCACCTAAAACTATAATCTATTTAGATTTATATCGGCCCAAATGGTTTAACCATTTAATCCGTTTTTTTTGTACTTTCCTTACAAAAGTTCCATAAAAATCTGCGAAGAAAGCTATTTATATCATCCCTTGAAAAATTTTCAAGCAAAATTTTCTAGTTTATAACCAAACTACTATATTTGTATATAATTTTAGTATAAAATGACGGAAGAAGACAAAAAGTTACTTAACACTTTTGAAGGGACACTGAGGCACTTTATGTATTTATACGAAAATCTAATGCAGGAAAACGCCTCTCTCCGGCAACTTCTTACAGAAAAAGAAGACCAGCTAAAGCATAGCGCGCAAAGCTATAAAGAACTGGAAATCAAATATACTAACTTAAAGACAGCTCGCATAATCAGTATCCACGACAAAGAACTCAAAGATACCAAACAACGATTGGCGAAGCTAGTGCGTGAAGTCGACAAATGTATCGCTTTGCTAAATGAATAACTAATTCCAGTAAACGAATCATAATGGACGACAACTTGAGAATACATCTGCTAATTGACAACAAAAGATATCCTCTTAACATAAAACGGGATGAGGAACTACTATATCGAGATGCTGCCAAACAGATTAACAATAAACTGAACAAATACCGCAGTGAATTTCCTGACCGTACAAACGAAACGTATTGGGCAATGACTGCACTGGAGCTTGCTTTCGACAACAGACTGCAACGAGAACGCAACGATACGCTACCTTATCAAGAAAAAATAAAACAGCTATTGGAAGACGTGAACGAATGCATCAAAAGAAAAGAGAACAAGTAACAAGGTTCGGTTGTGAAAAGAAAGTTATGCGCACAATGGAAAAGTTAGACTTGACTGACTGAATCCCTTGTGCGCTTTTTATTTATATTTAATTCAAAATTCTAATGTTGTTAACGGTAATATTAACAGGATTAGCCTTTCTGATAGGAGGGGCTATTTCATATTCCTTTTTCAGATATGGTCTGAAATCGAAATATGAACAGATTATAAAGGAAGCAGAAACAGAAGCTGAAGTTATCAAGAAAAACAAGCTGCTGGAAGTAAAAGAAAAATTCCTAAACAAGAAAGCCGACCTGGAAAAGGAAGTTGCTTTACGTAACCAAAAAATCCAACAAGCTGAAAACAAATTGAAGCAACGTGAAATGGTGCTCAATCAAAAGAATGAAGAGTTACAGCGCAAACGTAACGAAAACGAAGCCATCAGAGAAAACCTGGATGCACAATTTGTTATCATAGAAAAGAAAAAAGAAGAACTGGAGGAACTGCAGTCACAAGAACGTGAAAAACTGGAAGCGTTGTCTGGCTTATCAGCAGAAGAAGCTAAAGAAAGACTGGTAGAATCGTTGAAAGAAGAAGCCAAGACACAGGCACAATCATATATCAACGATATTATGGACGATGCCAAACTTACTGCCAACAAGGAGGCTAAACGTATCGTTATCCAATCTATCCAACGAGTTGCTACTGAAACAGCCATTGAAAACTCTGTGACTGTTTTCCATATCGAATCAGATGAAATCAAAGGAAGAATCATCGGACGAGAAGGACGTAACATCCGTGCCTTGGAAGCTGCTACCGGCGTGGAAATCGTTGTGGACGATACTCCGGAAGCTATCGTTCTTTCTGCTTTCGACCCTGTAAGACGTGAAATTGCGCGCCTGGCCTTGCACCAATTGGTAACCGACGGACGTATCCATCCGGCACGTATCGAAGAAGTAGTAGCCAAAGTACGCAAGCAGGTAGAAGATGAAATCATTGAAACCGGTAAACGTACTACTATCGACTTGGGTATCCATGGTCTGCATCCTGAACTGATTCGTATCATCGGTAAGATGAAATATCGTTCTTCTTATGGTCAAAACCTGTTGCAACATGCCCGTGAAACAGCCAATCTTTGTGCTGTGATGGCTTCTGAGCTGGGGTTAAATCCTAAAAAAGCAAAACGTGCCGGTTTGCTGCACGATATAGGTAAGGTGCCTGATGAAGAGCCAGAATTACCACACGCACTGCTGGGTATGAAGTTGGCTGAAAAATACAAAGAAAAAGCTGACATCTGCAATGCCATTGGTGCACACCACGATGAAGTGGAAATGACCAGTTTGCTGGCTCCTATCGTACAGGTATGTGATGCCATCTCTGGTGCACGACCTGGAGCACGCCGTGAAATTGTGGAAGCCTATATCAAGCGTCTGAACGACTTGGAACAATTGGCTATGTCTTACCCAGGTGTAACCAAAACTTATGCCATCCAAGCAGGACGCGAACTCCGCGTCATTGTAGGAGCAGACAAGATTGACGACAAACAGACTGAAAGCTTGTCGACAGAAATAGCCAAGAAGATTCAAGATGAGATGACTTACCCTGGCCAAGTCAAGATTACTGTAATCCGTGAAACTCGTGCAGTAAGCTTTGCTAAATAAACAGAACTTCGAACATTTATGATAAAGGCCGGTTGACAATCTCATCAACCGGTCTTTCTTTTTATGCCTGAACATCTTTGCCATATTGACGCCCCATCTATAACATTCAGCACTCACAGATACAAAAAAAGATTACTACTCACGTAGTAATCTTTTTTATCATGTAGTTAGTAATGTAAATACTTTTTCTGAGAGAATTGAAACTTCACAGCCTCGATAAAACTCCATAAGTACTAACTTAATATAAAAAGAAATGAAATTTACATTTTATCTGCCGTCTTGCCCATAACTACCAATCCATAAAAGCCAAAACGACGTTTCCAATACCTCTCTATTCCATACCACTCCGTCTAAAAGAACAGACAAGGAATAGAAAAATTACACCCAACGCTTACCTTCAAGCATTTTTTATAATTGTACCTTTCGTTCCGTCAATAGCATCGGCCGAAGTAATAACCACCTGCATCACTCCAGCATCTACTGCCGAGAAAGCATTTTCCAATTTAGGAATCATACCCCCCTGAATTACCTGCCTGTCTACATACTGTCTGAACAGTTCAGGAGTCAATACCGGAATAATACTGTCATCATCAGCCTCATCACTCAACACTCCCTTCTTCTCAAAACAATACACCAATGTCACATCAAAGGCATCGGCCAAAGCCTTGGCAGTTTCTCCCGCAATCGTATCAGCATTTGTATTCAAGATATTTCCTCTTCCATCGTGAGTAAGAGGAGCCATGACCGGAACCACCCCCTTGCCAATCAAAGAAACTAGAACTTCTGCATTCACTTGCTTCACATCCCCCACAAAGCCATAGTCAATGTCCTTTACCGGACGTTTCTCTGACAAAATAACATTCATATCAGCCCCAGTCAATCCTACTGCATCCACACCTTTGGACTGCAATCCGGCTACAATACTCTTGTTCACCAAGCCACCATAAACCATAGTGACCACTTTCAATGTCTGAGCATCAGTAATGCGACGGCCATTCACCATTTGACTTTCAATACCAAGCTGAGCAGCCACCTTAGTAGCCGAACGACCACCTCCATGAACCAACAGTTTATATCCCCTTACGTTTGAGAAATTATCTAGCAAACGCTCCAAAGTATCAGCCTCTTCTACTATCTTGCCACCTACCTTTATGATTGTAAGTTTTTCTTTCATTTCAATTACTCCAAATAAGTATAACCATATAGCCCTGAACGATAATTAGCCAGGAACTCTTTACCTTCTTCCAACGAAATACGTCCATCCTTTACCGACTTGGTAACCCATGTTTCCAAAGTACGCACCAGTTTCTTCGGACTATACTGCACATAGTCAAGCACCTCTGCCACGGTTTCTCCATCAATAATCTGGTCGATAGAATATCCCTTTTCATCCACGCTTACATGCACAGCGTTTGTATCTCCAAAAAGATTGTGCATATCTCCCAATATCTCCTGATAAGCTCCAACCAAGAAGACACCAATATAATATGATTCCTTCGCTTTAATGGAATGAACCGGCAAATCATGCGAAACATTTCGTGTGGATACAAAGTTAGCAATCTTTCCGTCCGAATCGCAAGTAATATCCTGCAAAGTTGCAGTACGGTCAGGCTTTTCGTCCAATCGTTGGATAGGCATAATCGGGAAAATCTGGTCGATAGCCCAAGAGTCTGGCAAAGACTGGAAAAGCGAGAAGTTACAGAAATACTTATCAGCAAGCAGTTTGTCCAATTTCCGGAACTCATCGGGAGCATGTTTCAATCCAGCAGCCATCCGATTGATTTCACGAGACACCGACCAATACAAGCGTTCTATTTGAGCACGGGTCTTCAAATCAACGATACCATGACTGAACAAATCAAGTGTTTCCTCACGAATCTGCTGTGCATCGTGCCAAGCCTCCATCATTCTGCTTTGGTTCAAATCATTCCATATTTGATAAAGTTCACGCACCAGTTCATGGTCATTTTCGCTCACCTCAAAATCCTCATCCATTTCAGGCAATGAAGCCGTTTCCAAGACCTCAAAAACCAGGACCGAATGATGGGCAGTAAGCGAACGTCCACTTTCCGTAATGATATTTGGATGAGGAATGTTATTCTTGTCACTAGCATCCACCATAATAGAGATTGAATCATTCACATATTCCTGAATGGAGTAATTCACACTGCTTTCGCTATAAGAAGAACGAGTTCCATCATAATCCACCCCAAGTCCGCCACCTATATCTACAAATTCCACTGGGAATCCCAAACGATGGAGCTGCACATAAAACTGAGACGCTTCACGCAGAGCGGTCTTGATACGACGGATTTTTGTCACCTGGCTACCGATATGGAAATGTATCAGTTTCAGACAATCCTTCATCTCCTTCTTCTCTATAAAGTCGAGCGCCTCAAGCAGTTCGCTTGAAGTCAAGCCAAACTTACTGGCATCACCTCCACTTTCTTCCCATTTACCGCTTCCCGAAGAGGCCAACTTAATACGTATACCTATATTAGGGCGCACATTCAGCCGCTTGGCTATTTTAGCAATCAACTTCAGTTCATTCAGTTTTTCCACCACCAAGAAAATGCGTTTTCCCATTTTCTGCGCCAACAAAGCCAACTCTATGTAGCTCTCGTCCTTATATCCATTACAGATAATCAAGGAATCCGAATCCGTGTTGATGGCAATAACCGCATGAAGTTCCGGTTTCGAACCAGCCTCCAATCCCAAATTAAACTTCTTGCCGTGACTGATTATCTCTTCTACCACCGGCCTCATTTGATTAACCTTGATTGGATAAATTATAAAATTCTGTGCCTTGTAGTCGTACACCTCCGACGCTTGCATAAAACAATTGGATATTTTCTCAATCCGATTGTCCAAGATATCAGGAAATCGAATCAACATAGGAGCCGTCACGTCTCTCAACTGAAGTTCATCCACCAGTTCTTTCAAATCAACTGCGACACCATTCTTACGCGGAGTTACCACTACATGACCTTTGTCATTAATACTAAAGTACGAAACGCCCCACCCTGTAATGTTGTAGAGCTCTTCAGAATCTTCAATACGCCATTTTCTCATTTCACTACATAAAATAATCTTCGTTTATAACTATTTGGGCTTATTGTGCCCTAACAATTCTTTCAACCGAGTCACCGACTCATTTATCTGTTCATAACTTTCCAGTTGTCCTGCATCAAAATGGTACTTAGCCTGTTCATAATAAGGCAACCTTTTCACTAAAGCCAATTCTATAAAAGTCATTAACTCTTCATCGTTCATTCCCATAATCAGAGGACGTTTTGCCTTTGCAATTTTCAGTCTGCGAAACAATATTTCTGTATTCACATCCAGGAATACAGTGTCTCCAGCCTGATTCATAAATTCCAAATTATCAAAAAAACAAGGAGTACCGCCTCCGGCGGCAACGATTACATTTTCAAATTCACCAACTTCATGCAACATATTACGCTCAATCTTACGGAACCCATCTTCTCCTCGTTCTGCAAAAATTTCCTGTATAGTTTTATGAAAACGCTCTTCGATAAACCAGTCCAAGTCGATAAACTGCATTTGGGAAGCACTTGCATACGCCCTTCCCAATGTAGTTTTACCAGACCCCATATATCCTATCAGAAATATCGGTTTCATGATTTCTTCCTTGAAGTAGTCTTTCTCTTCTTCGTTTCTCCCTTTTCCTGCTGCAACTGAATAATTTTGAAACAAGTTTCCAAATTCAAATCAGCAGGTTCTATGTCAGATGGAATCTTATAATTCTTCTTCTGATAAGCAATATACGGTCCATAACGTCCGTTCAGAATCTGCATTTCCGGGTCTTCATCAAACAGTTTGATGACTTTCTTGGCTGCAGCTTCCAGTTTCTCACGAATCAGGTCTTTCGCCTCATCCAAAGTAATAACCAGTGGGTCCATAGTCTTAGGAATAGATACATACGTGTTATTGTATCTTACATAAGGGCCAAATCGGCCTGCACCCACCGTTACTACATGACCGTCATATTCACCTAAAGTACGCGGCAAACGAAACAATCCCATCGCCTCTTCCAGTGTAATCGTTTCCATGGAATATTCTTTGGCAAGCTGCGCAAAACGAGGCTTTTCCTCTTCTTCTGCACCGCCGATTTGAACCACCGGACCATAACGTCCAATTTTTACAGATACCACTTTTCCACTTACCGGGTCTTTTCCCAAGATACGTTCGCCCACTTTATGCTCCATTTTAGAAGCAAGTGTCATTTCCACCAACGGATGGAATCCTGTATAGAAATCCGACATCACATCGGTCCATACCTTTTCACCTTCAGCAATCTCATCAAACTGTTTCTCCACACGAGCGGTAAAATTATAATCCATTATCTGCGAGAAATATTCTTTCAAGAAATCATTCACCACCATCCCTACATCTGTAGGCAACAATTTAGACTTTTCACTGCCACTCATTTCTGAACGAACCGATTTCTGAATCTTTCCATCCTTAAGTTGTAATACATTGTACTCACGTTTCACACCTTCACGATTTCCCTTCTCTACATAACCACGCTGCTGAATGGTAGAAATAGTAGGTGCATAAGTTGACGGACGTCCGATACCCAATTCCTCCAATTTACGAACCAAGCTGGCCTCTGTATATCTTGGAGGAGCCTGGGTGAAACGTTCCACAGCCATAATCTCCTGAAAGGTCAATTTTTGTCCAATCTCCATAACAGGCAACAAACGGCTCTCATCCTCCTGTTCCACATCATCATCATACGATTCTTTATAGACACGCAAGAAACCGTCGAATACAATTACTTCTCCTATAGCAACAAATGTTTCGTTCAAACTTCCTACAGAAATCGTTACAGTAGTTTTTTCCAGTTCGGCATCAGCCATCTGAGAAGCCAATGTACGCTTCCATATCAAATCATACAGCCGCTTTTCTTGAGCCGTACCGTCTATTGTCTCATTCGACATATAAGTGGGTCGGATTGCTTCATGCGCCTCCTGAGCTCCCTTAGTCTTAGTCGTAAAATGGCGATTATGCACATATTTCTCTCCCATCAGCGAAAGAATCGTATCACGACTGGTACTCAAGGCCAGGTCAGATAAATTCACCGAGTCGGTACGCATATAAGTTATATATCCACTTTCATACAGCCGCTGGGCAATCATCATTGTCTGTGCCACTGTATATCCCAACTTACGGGCAGCTTCCTGCTGTAAAGTAGAGGTTGTAAAAGGAGCAGCCGGCGACTTCTTTGTAGGACGGGTTGTAATATCCTGTATCGTAAAGTCCACACCTTTACACAGCTCCAAAAAGTCATTTGCTTCCTTCTGAGTACTGAAGCGTTTCATCAGATCCGCCTTAAACTCAACACCAGTAGCATCAGTAAAAACAGCAGCCACCTTATAAGAAGCCTCCGAAACAAAAGCATTCACTTCACGTTCACGCTCCACAATAAGTCGTACAGCCACCGACTGTACACGTCCTGCAGAAAGCGATGGCTTAATTTTCTTCCATAATACCGGCGACAACTCAAACCCCACTATACGATCGAGCACACGACGTGCCTGCTGTGCATTCACCAAATCCACATTCACATCACGCGGATGCTCAATAGCCTTCATAATCGCCGTCTTGGTGATTTCGTGAAAAACAATACGCTTTGTTTTTGCTGGGTCCAACTCCAATACTTCAAACAGATGCCATGATATAGCTTCCCCCTCGCGGTCCTCATCGGATGCGAGCCATACGATATCGGCCTTTTTAGCTTCTCTTTTTAATTCAGCAACCAGTTTCTTCTTGTCTTCTGGCACCTCATATATCGGTGTAAAATGGTTCTCGATATCTATGCTGAAAGATCTCTGCTGTAAATCACGAATATGACCATAACTTGAAAGCACTTTATAGCCTTCACCCAAAAATTTTTCAATGGTCTTCGCCTTTGCAGGAGACTCCACTATTACTAAATTATTTTGCATAATTCTGTGTATTCCATTTAATGTTCCTTCGCAAAAGTAGAAAAAAAAGAATAAGCACACTATATAATAAGGTATGTTTCTATTTATTTTCTGTTTTTTTTTAACGGATGTAAATTCTTTCTCTCTTATACCAATAAAACAACGCGATGTTTGTAACCTTAAACAGAGAAAGAACCGAAGCATAATATCCGGCCTCCTTGCCGGTAAAATCTAAACGGCAGTGTCATTCATCAAATCCCCTCTTCATATTCTTGAGTTACAATCTGCGGTTTATAAAACGGTGCTTGTGTTTTATTAAACGGCGTCAGTGTTTTAATAAACGCTGACGGTAACTCAAAATTCTGACGGCAAGAAATAGGATATTGCTCCAAGCAAATTGACCATTACTACGCTACACCAGTTTTTTTAATACAATTATTATTGACTATGAGTTTCATGCAGACACAGCCGAAGCGATGGGGTTTCTAAAAATCAAAAGAGAGCTGTCCGTCTCCCAAAAGGTTGAAAGACATCCTATGGTAAGGAGATGTACCATATTGCGCAATCGCCGCACGATGCTTTTTAGTGGGATAACCTTTGTTTCCTTTCCAATCATACATCGGATATTCTTCGGCAAGACGAAGCATATAGTCATCACGATAAGTCTTGGCCAAAATAGAAGCGGCAGCAATAGACAGGTATTTACCATCGCCCTTTACCACTGTAGTGTGAGGCACCGATGGATAAGGATTAAAACGATTGCCATCAATCAGCAAATGTTGAGGTCTGATATTCAACTGGTCAACCGCACGATGCATAGCCAAGAATGAAGCATTCAGTATATTGATCTTATCAATCTCCTCGGGAGTCACCACTCCTACAGCCCAAGCCAACGCATCACGCTCTATCACTTCACGCAATTGATAACGTTGTTTCTCTGTCAGCTTCTTTGAATCATTCAACAATTCATTCTGAAAATCTTTGGGCAAAATAACTGCTGCTGCATACACTGCTCCAGCCAAACATCCACGTCCGGCCTCATCGCAACCGGCTTCTATCAAGTCTTTATGTAAATAAGGCAATAACATAAACAATCTCTTTTTAAAGGAGAACAAAGATAAACCATTCTGATTGCTTTCCAGTTTCTACTGAAAAGAAGTTATGAACAGTTATCTGCAAACTGTTCATAACCTATTATTCTACCCATTACTCCGGACAATAAGTCTGTAAAGGTAGAGTACCCTTTAAAGCCCCCAAAGCATTTGCCGCCAATGCTCCCATTTCATCCTCGCCCGGCATCACAACAATAGGTGCAAGACCTTCAATCCACTCACGGAGCAGATTGATAAAAAAATCATTGTACGCAATACCTCCAGTAAGAAGAATGGCATCAGTCCTACCCTTGAGCGCCACATGCATAGCACCTATTTGCTTGCCTACCGTATAAGCCATCGCCTCCATCAACAACTTATGTTTCTTCTCTCCGGCATGTGCCCACCTTGCAATAGTCTGTACATCTGTAGTGCCCAAATAAGCCAGCAGTCCTCCTTTTCCATTAAGCATCTTCTTGATTTCCTTACATGTATACTTTCCACTAAAGCACAAATCCACCAATTGTCCAGCAGGAATAGTACCAGCCCTTTCGGGGCTGATGGGACCTTCACCGTTCAACGCATTATTTACATCAACTACCTTTCCATGATGATGCGCACTGACAGATATGCCACCTCCCAAATGAGCAACCACCAAATCTAAGTCATCGTATGCACGCTGAACACTAGCTGCATAATTGCGAGATACAGCCCTGCTGTTCAAAGCATGAAAAACCGAGATACGAGGGATTTCAGGAATACCACTCAACTTAGCCACTTCACGCAGTTCATCCGTCACTACCGGATCTGCCAGAAAAGAAGGACATCCAATCTTCTTTGCCAGTTCATCGGCTATCAAGGCAGCCAAATTACATACATGGTCCATCTTGGCATGAAGCAAGTCATATTTTATCCGTTCATCAATTTGATAAACCCCTCCTGGCGTTGGTTTCAACAAACCTCCGCGAGCAATGATTGCATCAAAGACTAAAGGAATTCCTGCACGCTCCAACATGGTATATACATGAGCCTTGCGAAATTCATATTGTTCGCTCGCGCAGGTAAAGTCGGCCAAATCCTTTACAGAATGAGATATACTTTCTTTCCATACCTGAGTTTCATCTTCATAGACAGCCAACTTGGTAGAAGTAGAGCCCGGATTTATCACTAGTATCTTCATAGCGTCAATCATTTTGAGTGCTTGCCATACAAGCCAAAGCAAGACTATAAAACTTAGAGTTTCCAGAATCACTGCGCGAAGGCACCACTACCGGAGCAATTGTTCCGGTAAGCATCCCCGCCATATTAGCGTCACCAAAAAGTGACAAAGTCTTATAAAAGGTGTTACCCGATTCCAGATTAGGAAAAATCATAAGGTCCGCATTTCCTACTACGGGAGAAGTAAGACCCTTTATCTCACCACTATGAGAATCGCAAGCTGTCTTAGCATCCATCGGACCATCCATAAATACAGAACCGAATAAACCTTGACTCGCCTCTTCCTTCAATGCAACATAGCTCAACGTATGAGGAAACTTCTCATTTACTTTCTCAGAACAATGAATCAATGCCACACGGGGTTCGTTATGCCCCAACTTACGACATATTTCCACATCATTCCGTATCATAGCACGATACTGCTCCAAGGAAGGACGCGGTATCACTGCCGCATCCGAGAAAAACAGCAATTTATGATAAAGGGGGATTTGAGCCACTGAAATATGGCTCAACACATTGCCGACAGGAAGCAATCCCACTTCCTTTTTCAATACGGCACGCAACAGATTGTCTGTATTAATCAGACCTTTCATCAGAATATCGGCCTCTCCTCGACGTACCAGACTCACAGCTAATGCTGCAGCTTCATCCATACTTCCTGCTTCATATACACGAGTAAAATCGGGAGAAGCGGCATGCAACCTCTGAGCTATATGCAAGTGGTCGGAATCTGTCACCAAAAGATATTCGGCCAACTCTTCACGCAGACTACGCATAATGACATATTCTGTATGCGGATCATTAGGACAGACCACAGCCACCCTCCTACGAATACCACGCGAACGAAGGCTATTTACCAACTGGGTAAGCGTTCTAATCATTTCCATACCATCAGATTTTTAGCAAATATGAAAAATTAATCCGAATTTTCCCTATATTTGCTGCGTTTCTATGAAATATTTAACTTATGAAAACGTTTACAAACTTCCACATAGAGCAAGACTATCAAGCCTTGCATCACCACTATCCAAACCATCGAAAAGCACCAATCATCGGTATTACCGGAAACTATCAAGACGGCAATCTGACTCTAGCTCCGGGATATTACACCTCAATTCTGCAAGCAGGAGGTGTCCCTTTGGTTATCCCTCCTTTTGAAGATGATAACGCTCTGATTAGCCTTGTAGGATACATCGACGGGCTACTGCTTTCTGGAGGCGCCGACCTCAACCCTCTATATATGGGAGAAGATCCTATCAGGGAATTGCATGGCATCAATCCTAAACGAGACCGACAGGAATTGCTGCTTACACGACTAGCCGCCAATCGACAAGTACCGATACTGGGCATCTGCCGCGGACTTCAAGTCATGAACTTCGCTTTAGGAGGGACTCTCTACCAAGATATCTATAGCCAAAAAGAAAATACCCTTATCAAGCATTGTCAAGATTTAGATCGTAGCTTTGCTTCTCACTTCATACAGATAGAGCCCGACAGTATGCTCCATCACATTATGAAAACAACACAGATGCCGGTCAACTCTTTCCATCATCAAGCCGCTAAAGAGGCAGCACCCGGATTTAAAGTGTCGGCCGTTTCTGCAGACGGAGTGATTGAGGCTATTGAAAGCACAGAACATAAATCAATGATAGGGGTACAATGGCATCCGGAATGTTTCATCCTCAATCAAGACGAGTATATGATGCCACTTTTTGAATGGCTCGTTCAAGAAGCCATGTCTTTCCATACCGCTAAGGAAATTCATCAAAACACATTGATTTTGGATACTCACTGTGACACCCCTATGTTTTTCGACCAGAATATCCGCTTCTGCTCAAGAGACCCGAAAATAAAAGTCGATTTGCACAAAATGGAGGAAGGCCGACAAGATGCAACCATCATGGTTGCTTATCTGGCACAGAAGGAGCGTACAGATGAAGCACTACTGGCTGCCACAGCCAAAACGGAAAGAATATTGGATGAAATAGAAAGTATGGTAGCACAAAACCATGCAGACATAGAAATTGCCTATACCCCTGCCGATTTGTATCGATTGAAAAGTAAGGGGAAAAAGGGGATCATGCTAGGCATCGAAAATGGATATGCCATCGGAAAAGATTTGAGTAATGTGGAACGTTTTCGCAAACGTGGAGTGGTTTACATGACACTCTGCCACAACGGGAACAATGATATTTGCGGCTCTGCCAGATATAATGAGGAAAATATTGGAGTGACTCCCTTCGGAGAGCAGGTCATCAAAGAGATGAACCGTACAGGTATGCTCGTCGACTTGTCGCACTCGGGTGAAAAAACATTCTTTGACACACTACAAATCAGTAACCAACCAGTGGTATGTTCGCACTCGTCAGCACGAGATTTATGTAATCATCCACGAAATTTGACAGACGAGCAACTGCGTGCCATTGCACAAAAGGAAGGCGTGGTGCAAGTCTGCCTATATAGCGGCTTCCTGCGCAATGACCGTCCTGCAAGCATATTAGATGCCCTTGATCACCTTAACCACATGGTAAACATTATGGGAATAGAACATGTAGGGATAGGTAGTGATTTTGACGGCGACGGAGGTATCGTCGGCTGTAATGACTCTTCTGAAATGATAAACTTCACCCGACGGCTGCTTCTTGAAAGATACAATGAAGAAGACATCCGCCTGATATGGGGAGGTAATTTCTTACGGGTAATGGAAAAAGTTCAGCAAGCTGCACCCCTCTTTAATATCCATTAAGAGAAAAGCATCCCCTTACGCACTACTCTATGTGACGTAAAGGGATGCTTTTTCTTTTAAATTCCACAAAGATATTTATTCTTTCACTTGAATCAATATATTGGCCAAAATAGCTGTCACTCCTCCGGTAGTGATACCCGAAGAGAATATGTTACGGAAAGTTTCTGGAAACTGACATAAGATTTCTGGAACCAATTCAACACTCAGACCAAAAGAGAAACTCAAAGCCAAAACCAAAGTAGCTTTACGATTTATATTCTGAGCCGCAATAATACGGATACCTGCTGCTGCCACTGTACCAAACATCAATAAAGTGGCACCTCCCAATACAGGTTCCGGCATCAGCGAGAAAACCAGTCCCACTGCGGGAAACAGTCCCAGCAAAATTAAAAATCCGGCAATAAAGTAACCTACATAGCGACTGGCCACTCCTGTAAGCTGAATCATTCCGTTGTTTTGGGCGAAAATAGAGTTCGGAAAAGAATTGAACATACCAGCCAGCATCGAATTAAACCCATCGGCCAAGATTCCTCCAGATGCACGTTTCACAAATGTCTCTCCCTCTACAGGCTCTCCAGATATCATAGAGTTGGCTGTAATATCTCCGTATGCTTCAATAGCTGTAATCAAATAAACCAAAGCCAATGCTATAATAGAAGATGCATCAAAAGTAATACCATAACGGAAAGGAATCGGCACATTCACCCCTCCATAACTTTGTATAGAAGAAAAATCAACCATTCCTAAAAACCAAGCTAATATGTATCCAACCAAAAGTCCGATGACAATAGAACTCATTCGCAAGTATCGATTGGAACTACGGTTGAAAAAGATTATCAGGATTAAGACCAATGCAGCAAGACCGATATTCTGAAACGAACCAAAAGTGCCATTGGCCTGTGCTGCCGCACCGCCACCGCAAGCCGATATACCGACTTTAATCAAACTCATACCTATCAATGAAACTACAATGCCCGACACCAAGGGTGTTATAATCTTACGTGTATATTGCAGCACACGACTAATCAACATTTCTACGGATGAAGCAACAATACATGCACCAAAAACAGAAGACAATCCTCCGGTAATCCCAGCCGAAATAATAGGACCTATAAAAGAGAAACTGGTACCTTGAATACAAAGCAATCCACAACCGACCGGACCTACCCGCCTACATTGGATAAAAGTAGAAATACCAGAAGCAAACAAAGCCATAGACACCAAAAAACCAGTGGTTTCTACATCCAGTTTCAATGAACCTGCAATAATCAACGGAGGAGTAATAATGGCTACAAAAATAGCCAACAAATGCTGAAGTGCTGCAAAAATAGTTTCCTTTAAAGGCGGACGGTCATTCAGTCCGTAAATAAGCCCCGCACCAGGAGCTGCAATCTGTTCTTTTTCCATTAAGATTTTAATAATATAAATGAAGAGTTGAAATATAATTTGTTTTATCCTTAAAAGGCTCAAACAATTCATCAAGACATTATAAAACAAGCAATTAACCTGTTAATAACTTTTCCTGACCAATAAAGATTCGAAAAAATCAATTAAAGCATCACTATGCCTTAAAAAAAGACGGTCAAGTTTTAACAACATGACCGCCTTTTCTGAAAAGACCTACAGACATTACGACAACCATATATCAAATATCTTGCTCATCATTCATCTGAAGGTATCTTTTATCATTCCTTGATTTTTATCTCACAATTATCCAAACTATCAATAATAGCCAATGATTCCACGTGGATATTTTGTTCACGCAAATAATCACCACCATGCTGGAAAGACTTCTCAATCAAGAATCCCATACCAACCAATTCGGCATCAGCTTTCTTTACCAAATCAATAATCCCTTTGGCTGCATTACCATTAGCTAAGAAATCATCAATAAACAGCACTTTATCACCAGGACAAAGATAATCCTTACTTACACAAACATCATACGAACGGTCTTTTGTAAATGAATATACTGTAGTTGTAAGCATATTCTCCATTGTACTAGGTTTCTTTTTTTTGGCAAATACCACAGGAAGTTCCAACAAATAACCTACCATAATAGCCGGTGCAATACCACTAGCCTCAATAGTCAAAACCTTATTAATATTTGTACTTGCAAAACGGCGTACAAACTCTACAGCCATTGATTTCATCAAGATTGGGTCCATCTGATGATTAATAAAGTTATCCACTTTCAAGATTCCACCTTCAAAGCATTTACCATCTCGTAAAATTCGTTCCTTGAGCGCTTTCATATGCTGAAAAATGATTCAATTGATATTTTTTTAATAATTGGGCAAAGTTACAACTTATGCCCTAATTATCAAGGATGAAAAAACAAATATTTTCAAGATTATATCTTTTCACCGTCTACAGAAATATCACCCATATTCACCACTTCTTCCCAATCTACAATCTCACTATTTACAATAATCAAATTCTTGTCATTGATTCGCAAAGTATA
Organism: Phocaeicola sp.; assembly: GCA_029257865.1. GTDB lineage: Bacteria > Bacteroidota > Bacteroidia > Bacteroidales > Bacteroidaceae > Phocaeicola. The sequence continues at coordinate 20,408 of JARIAN010000011.1, read as the reverse complement.
TCTATACCATTTTCCCGCTTCGAAGGTTTGCTTGATTTCCTTAGTTCTAGCCTGGTAAGAGTGTCCGTCACGTGAATATTCTACCATTAAATCCAATTCTCGTTCTCCAGAAGAAGGGTTAACCAACAGCCACGTATTCCAACCTTCAGGAGAGATTGTTTCTTCACCCGGCACAGGCTTCAACAAAAATTGATTAACCGAAGCTTCTCCTAAAGAGGAAATAGCATGAGTAGTAAAATTATAATATTGACGCGTTGCAACATCTGTACCTTTCAGAGAAAAAGATGTCAACTTTGCAGCAGAAGTTTCCGTATCTTTCAAAACAATCTGTATCATGCTATACTGATGATGAAAAGCATCTTTCCCTGTAAAGGAAACCACCCCGCCCAAAGAAGTTGCATAAGATGAAGAAGTTTCTGCAGTAAGGAAATCAAACTTGCCGACTTCTGACAGTTGTCCCTTTTGCAAACTCAAATCGGGCATCGTAACTTTAGTACGGACAGCATCTTTCTGGTACGGATAAAATGCTGAAAAAGTATACGTTGTTTCACGGTCTGGCCAAAGCAACACGCTTTCTGATACCCAACTATTGGAAGTATATGTCCAACTTACAGGAGTATCTCTCTCGGGCATAAAGAAACCTATCTGGTCTTTTTCTAAGAAATCTGTGCGACAACCTTCTATGGTTGTTCTACTAAGAGAGGTTTTTGCAACCGAAGCTTCAAGCTTCAATTCCATACTTTCACTTTCATCGGCTTCAAACTCTTTGTTTTGACACGAAACTACCCAAACCGGAAGGGTAAGAATCATCCATAAATTACTTTTTTTCATTTGTATAAAATTTAATGTAAAAACACTTATATAACTCTTAAACTATTTTATTTATACCCACTACATTTATTTTGTTATTCACATCAAAAGCTATTCTTCAGTATTTACATTATCTTTGCTAAAAACAACTAATTGATATCATCATGAAAAACGTATCTATTCTATGTCTGTTCTTATTATGGACAACTGGGTTCATTATGGCGCAACAAGCCAAATACGTATTTTATTTCATTGGCGATGACATGGGGTAAACCAAGTACAAGGTACTGAACTATATCTAGCTGAACTAGAGGGACGTATCGGAATCACTCCTATCTGCTTCACTTAATTTCCATACGCTACTGTAGCAAGCACCTTCTTTGGAACCAATGGAGTAACCGACTCCGCCGCTGCCGGAACAGCCCTTGCTTGCGGAAAAAAGACTAAAAATGGAACACTTGGAAAAACCAAAGACTTTTCCTCTGATATTACCAGCGTTGCAGTATGGGTAAAAACAAAGGATATAAAGTTGGAATCACCACCAGTGTAAGCATAGACCATGCTACCCCTGCTACTTTTTATGCACATAATGAAAGCAGAAAAAACCACCATCACATTGGAAGAGACTTATATACTACCGGATTTGACTTCTATGCCGGTTCTGATTTCTTGAAACCGGAAAGCAAAGAAAAGGCTACCAACGATTGCAATCTATACGACTTAGCTCAAAAAAACGGATATACCATTGCCCGTGGATATAAAGATTATCAGCGGAAAAGTAAAAAGCCAATAAGATGATTCTTTTCCAAACTGAAAAAGCATCACAACTGTCCCGAAATAGTATTCCATATGCTATCGACCGCACAAAAAATGATCTTACCTTAAGCGATATCACCCGCTCTGCCATTCACTTCTTGTCAAAAGACAATGATAAAGGATTCTTTCTTATGGTAGAAGGCGGTAAAATTGACTGGGCTTGCCATAGCAATGATGCTGCTACTGCCTTTCATGAAATAATTGATATGGATAATGCCATTAAAGTAGCATATGAATTCTATGCACAGCATCCTGATAAAACATTAGCCGACCACGAAACTGGCGGATTGGTTCTAGGTACAGGAGCTTATAAATTGAACCTACAAGTACTACGTAACCAAAAAGTAAGTGAAAGTGGATTCACCCACATCTGAAATGGGTTGCGTCGCAAATACAACAACCAGGTAAGTTGGGATATCGTGAAACGAACCTTAAAAGAGAATTTTGGATTTTGGGAACATGTTACCTTATCCGATGAACAAGAAAAAAGACTCGCCGCTTGTTATAAAAAAAGTTTCAAGAACCAAAAGAAGTTAGAAAAAAATGAATATGAACAAAATGAACCGATGGCTGGAGAGGCGAAACGCATTTTAAATGAAATCGCACTGGTAGGATGGACCAGTGGCGGACATTCAGCCGGATATGTTCCAGTATTTGCAATCGGCGCCGGAACTGAAAAGTTTCAAGGATGAATTGACAATACAGAAATTCCTCATAAAATAGCAGAAGCTGCCGGATATGAAATAGAATAAGACTATCAGTCAAACGACAGATAAGGCAACAAACGGTCCAAGTCCCTCTCGGTAAACTCCTCAAACATGGAAAGCTGAGAAGGAGCTTTTATTTCCCCACGCTTACGACGGTAGTCAAGTATCACTTTTGCTTTATAAAAATTCATATAAGGATGATGACGAAGTTCCTCTAGATGGGCATGGTTTACATGAATTTTACGAAGAGTGTCTTCTGAAGAAACAGAAAACCAAACATTCATTTCCTTATCCAAATAAGAGAGGTCTTGCAACTGCTCCACTTTATAAAAACCTCCCAAACGCTCACGGTAAGACACTATCATTTTAGCCAAACCACTTCCTATACCAGGAATACGTTTCAACAAGGTTGTATCTGCCTTGTTCAAATCAACCACACTACCTGCCGCCAATTTCGGCAACCAGTTAGGCTTCTTATCTGCAACTGAATCAATTTTTTTTAATGAATCGAATGGGATACGAATCTTATTCTCCGGCAATGGTAAACTAATATAAGGCCGCAGTCGATTATAGTCTGCTTCAGACAGTCCATAAATTCTAGAAAAAGATTCTGGAGTACGAAAGACTCCACCTTTTGCACGATACCGCAGAATGTTACGGGCTACATAAGCCGGCAGTCCCAACTGACGAAAAGTAACAGAATCGGCCGTATTGGGATTGAACTCACGCAATATCACGACAGGAACTGCTGCCGAATCTTTTCTCCTTGAAGAATAACGAGAATAGACTTTTTTATACTTTTGTAATTGCCAAGAAGTATCTATCACACAACTATCGGGCATATAGACGGTCTGCCTAGAAGACACTATTTTCCAAGAGAGCACTGCTATCATTACCGCAGCTACAAAAACGAGGAGAAGAATCACCCTACGCTCCGATTTAGAATAATAGAAAAAGTCTTTCCACATCACCAATTGCTTTACTACAACAATCCCAATTCATTCATAAAAATCAAGAAGATTCCCACAGGCGCAATATAACGAATAATTAAGAAAAACACCGGAAAAAAGCGTTCTCTCAAAGTACCATAATTGGTTACCTCATCCTTGACATCCTCTGGTTTCAGATACCATCCTACAAACAAAGCTACTAAAATTCCACATAAAGGCAACATAATCTTTGCCGTAAAATAATCAAGAGCATCAAAAAAATTCATGCCAGCTATTGTGTAGTCACTCCAGTCACCTAAGGCAAGCGAAGAAACTACTCCAATCAGAAAACTTCCCCCTGTTATGAAGCAGGCTGCTTGTTTGCGAGGTAAACTGAACTTGTCATGCAAAAATGCCGTAGATACTTCATGAAGGGAAATGGTAGAAGTCAATGCTGCTAAAGCCAACAATCCATAAAACAGCACTGAACAAGTGTATGCCAAAATCGGCAAATCAGAAAATGCTTGTTGAAAGACATTAGGAAGAGTGATAAAAATCAATGATGGACCAGCATCAGGATTTACACCGACAGAAAAAGCTGCAGGAAAAATAATTAAACCTGCCAATACAGCCACAAAGGTATCTATAAGTCCTACACTTATCGCAGTGTGCGATAAACGAGTCGTACGACTGAAATAAGAAGCATAAGTAGACAAACACCCCATACCAATACTCATAGAGAAAAAAGCTTGTCCCATCGCCCCCAAAAACACTTCTGAGTTTACTTTGCTAAAGTCTAGCTTCAACAAGAAAGAAATTCCCTTTTCTGAATTAGGAAGCATGATAGAACAAACAGCCAATACCACCACAAGAATAAACAACACAGGCATCATCATCTTTGAAGAACGCTCTATGCCTTTCTGAACCCCTTTCACTATCACAAAATGAGTGGCAAGCACAAACAAGAAAAGCCACAGCAACGGACGCAAAGGATGGGTGGAAAACTCCTGAAACATCTGTATAAATTCAGAAGAAGATTTTCCGAAAAAAGTTCCGGAAAGTGCTTGATAAATATATTCCAAAGTCCATCCGGCCACAACCGAATAATATCCTAGAATCATAAAACCGGTCAGTACACCTAGATACCCTACCCATTTCCAAGGCTTTCCACCAGACAATATATTGAACGCTTCACCAGTACTTGCCTTTGCTCTTCGGCCTATCACAAACTCTGCTATCACAATAGGCAATCCTAAAATAAATACACAAGCTAAATAAATCAATATAAAGGCTGCCCCTCCGTGATTACCCGCTTCATACGGGAAACGCCATATATTACCTAATCCAACAGCAGAACCTGCAGCTACTAAAATTGTCCCTATCTTACTTCCAAAATTTACTCGTTCGTTATGATGCATAAAACTTTCTTCTTTTTTACAAATTAATACTAAACCAAGATACAAAAATAGAAAAAATATTATACTTTTGCTTTAAATATTAAAGTTATAAACAAGATGCATTATTTAAGAACATACCCACTTTCAATTCTTTCGATTTTAATCATCAGCTATCTCTCTTTCTTTAAACCACCAGAAACACCAATAGAAGAGATTCCCTATTTTGACAAAGCAATACACATCTGTATGTATAGTGGACTTACTTTTATTTTATGGGTAGAGTATTTATTACGCCATCATAATATATCTTATACTCGTCTTTTCATAGGAGGAGTTATAGCCCCTATATGTATGAGTGCACTATTTGAAATTCTACAAGACACCTGCACCGAAAATAGAAGTGGAGACTGGATGGATTTGATAGCCAATATTACTGGAGCATGCTTAGGTGCACTATTTTGTTTCTTCATAATGAAACCAATATTAGAAAAGAGAAGAAAGAAAAAGCAAGAAAATTAAATCAAGAATATTTCCCCCAAATACGTCAACATAAGACAACTGGAACCAATCCAATTCTTTCTGAAATGGGTCCAGTTGTTCTAAAAAGTTCCTCTACATTCTTCAAAAAAGTCCTTATACAATTATCGAAAATCCTTCAAATCCTCTTGCAATTTCTGACGAGTAAAATGAATCCTACTTTTTATCGTTCCTAACGGAAGACCGAGTTTCTCAGCTATTTCACGATACTTAAAACCTGAAACATACATTGCAAAAGGAACACGATAGTCCTTCGGTAAAGAATTAACAATACGTCGCATTTCCTTTAAATCATATGAACTCTCTGTTGAATCACTTTCTAAATTTAAACTCTGATTCAAATAAAACAAATTATCCGTCTGATCTAAATAGGTCTGATCGCGCAATGTCTTACGATAATTGTTGATAAATATATTACGCATGATAGTATAAATCCAACCTTTAAAGTTGGTTCCTACCATATACTTTTCTTTATTGTCTAATGCTTTCAAGGAAGTTTCTTGAAGCAAATCATTTGCCTCTTCTTGATCAGCGGTCAATTTATATGCAAAGTTAAACAATTCGTTTTGTACACTTACTAAATTTTGAGCAACATTAGCTTTCATTGTTATCTTGTTATTTGAGAGTTTACTATTCTTTTTTTTTCGACACAACAAAATTAAAACAAGAAACAACAAGGCATTACCTAAAAACAAATATCAAATAACCTACAAACTATCTGATAACAGTTTTTACCCCCTATTAAAACAATTTACAGGTAATATTTATGCAAAAAAGGAAAAACTACCACCTAGAAAATGGATTTTTCATCAGAAAAGAATTGTAATATTGCACCTGTCCTGTCACTTCCTCTCCCAAAAAAGGGGGGGGCTCAAAAGTTTCGTCTTCACTTTTCAACTCCACCTCTGCAACAATCAACCCCTGATTTTCTCCGTAAAACTCATCTACTTCAAAAACATGATTCCCAGCTTGAACCAGATACCGGGTCTTGTCTATCCTTCCAGGTTCGCAAAGTTTCATCAACTCTTCTGCTTCCTTCAGAGGAATTTCTTTTTCCCATTCATATCGGCTCAAACCAGAAACATCAGACGATCCCTTAATGGTCAGATATCCCTTATCTGCACGAATACGAACTCTCACCGTTCTACCTCGCGCACTACAAATATAGCCTTGCGAAATTCTACTTTGTGCAAATGCTAGTTCTTTATACGAGTCATCCAAAACCAAAAACTTACGTTCTATTTCCCGCGCCATTCTTACACCATTGAATAGACTACTACCATCAAGATTGCCAATAACACCAATACTCCGCAAAGAATACGAATCACATTGCCGGCCTTCATTTCCTGATGTTTTTTATAACTCTGTCTTTTAGTAAAATTCTTTTTCATAAATATTGTATTTTTGATTTAACGGTCTGTTTCTCAAAAATACAATATTATTAAATAAAACGTGCACAAAAAAGTTCTTTTTATGCCTCGCTATCAGAAAATTCCATTAGATATGCCTTGATGAAATCATCTATCTTACCATCCATTACTCCATTTACGTCCGAAGTTTGGTAATTAGTACGATGGTCTTTCACACGACGGTCATCAAATACATAGCTTCTAATCTGAGACCCCCATTCAATTTTCTTCTTTCCTGCTTCTACCTTAGCCTGCTCTTCCATACGGTGCTGCAATTCTTTATCATACAAGATAGAGCGTAACTGACGCATCGCATTTTCCTTATTTTTAGGCTGGTCACGAGTTTCAGTATTTTCAATCAAGATTTCTTCTTCTTCACCAGTATAAGGGTCTTTATATTGATATCTCAATCGAACACCAGACTCCACCTTGTTTACATTCTGCCCGCCGGCACCACCGCTTCGGAATGTATCCCAAGAAAGGCGGGCAGGCTCTACCGTCACTTCGATAGAATCATCTACCAATGGAGTCACAAAGACAGAGGCAAAAGAAGTCATACGCTTACCCTGTGCATTATAAGGAGAAACACGAACCAAACGGTGTACCCCGTTCTCCCCTTTCAAATAACCATAAGCATAAGGGCCTTCAATATTCATAGTCACTGTCTTGATACCAGCTTCATCACCTTCTTGCAAGTTGGCAACCGAAAGTTTATAGCCATTACTTTCAGCCCAACGCATATACATACGCATCAGCATAGAAGACCAGTCCTGGCTTTCTGTACCACCGGCACCCGAATTAATTTTCAACACGCAATCCATCTGGTCGGCTTCCGAACGAAGCATATTCTTCAATTCCAGTTCTTCCACAGCTATCAGTGTCTTAGCATAAGCCTCATCCACTTCCGCCTCTGTCACCAGTTCATCCTTATAGAAATCGAAAGCAAGTTCCAGTTCGTCGGCCATTGTCTTAACATTCCGATATCCTTCAATCCATCCTTGCAGTCCTTTCACCTTCTTCATCTGAGCTTCAGCCTTCTTGGCATCATCCCAAAAACCAGGAGCCTGCGTACGCAACTGCTCTTCTTCTACCTGTACTTTCTTATTCTCAATATCCAGATAACGATAAAGCGCTTCCGTACGCTCCTTGATATCCTTCAGTTGTTCAATTGTTATCATATTGCCAATATACTTGTTATTTATTCCTTATACATTTCTTCTATCTCGGCCGCATAATTCTTCATCAATACCGGTCGTTTGATTTTCAGTGTATTGGTAAGTTCTCCCTTCTCCATACTAAAAGGTTCTGGAAGAAGTGTAAACCGCTTGATTTGTTCATAGTGTGCAAATTCCTGCTGAAGAGTATCGATATGCGATTTAAACAGTTCCTGAATTTCACTTTTCTGCAACAGATCCTTACGGTCTTTATAAGTAATGCCATTCTCTTGGGCATATTTCTCCACCTGAGTATATTCAGGAACAATCAGTGCCGAAACAAATTTTCTCCGGTCGGCTATAATAGAAATCTGATCTATATAACGATCCACCACCAATTTTGTTTCAATGGCCTGCGGAGCAATGTACTTTCCGTTTGATGTCTTAAATAAATCCTTAATTCTCTCTGTAAGATACAGACAGCCGTCTTTCATATATCCGGCATCTCCTGTATGGAACCATCCGTCGGATGTGATTGCTTCCTTGGTTATGCTGTCTTTCTTATAATATCCCTTGGTAACGGTTTCACCTCGTAAAAGGATTTCATTATCTTCTCCAAACTTCAATTCAATACCAGGCATCAACTTACCTACAGAACCAGGCATAAACGAACCGAACCATTCACAAGATACAGTAGCTGTCGTTTCAGTCAGTCCATATCCTGCAATCATGTTGATTCCTACCGAAAGTACAAATTCCTGTACCTTCAATGGGATAGCAGCTCCTGCCGTAGGGAAGAAATGTCCATTTTCAATACCGATAGTTTTTTTCAACAGGCTGAAAATCGTCTTTTCATAGAATTTGTATTTCAGATGCAATAGCATAGGAGGAGTTTTCCCTTTCAGCAAATAATCAATATTGTGCTCCTTACCTACCCTCAAGGCATCCAGCATCAACTTCTTTTTTACCCCTGTAGCCTCATTGATTTTCTCCTGCACTCCAGTGTAGACCTTCTCCCAAAAACGAGGAACACTACACATTGTGGTCGGACGCACCTCTCTAATTGTTTTCTGAATGTCCTGAGGACGAAGATTAATACACAGCATACACCCTTTATTGACACAATAATATGTCCATGCTCTTTCAAAGATGTGTGTAAAAGGAAGGAAATTCATTACCACTTCCGATTCTCCAAAACCAACCATGCGCTGGTCGTGCGCTGCAAAAGCCGCCTCCATACAAGAGTGGTGCAGCATCACTCCTTTCGATTCACCGGTAGTGCCCGAAGTATAAAGGATATTAGCCAAGTCTTTACTGCTTGAAGCCTCTGTACGCTCATCTACCTCTTTCTGATAAGCCTCCTCTTTACCCAAAGCTAAGAAGTCAGAAAAATAAATAGAGTTTTGATCGGCAGGTGCACGCTTCACTTTCTGATCGAAAATAATAATCTGCTTGAGTGTCTTGCATAAGGTCTGCACTCTATAAGCTACATCATACTGATACTGCTCTCCTACAAACAGGAAACGAACTCCGGCATCCTCTACCATATAGCGCACTTGTGCTTCCGAACTGGTTGCATAGAAAGGAATTGTAACAACTCTTGTCCTAAAAGCTGCAAAGTCTGTAAAAAGGCATTCAGGCATATTCTGAGAGAACACCCCTACATTTTCCTGAGCCTCAACCTTCAAGGCCACAAAAGCATTAGCAGCCTGTTTTACCTTTGCTGCAAACTCATCCCATGTAATAGGCTTCCATATACCAGCCTCATAATCACGGTATTTAATGGCGATACGGTCACCATATTTCTTGGCTTGGTTTTCCACCAAAGTCGATAAATAAGATTTACTCATTCAATTTTTGATTATTTTATTATCGCTGTTTGCAAAGATAGGGTTTAATTTGGAATAAATAAAGTATCTTTGCCTTACAAACTAAAGATTCTTTATGATGGATATAGGTTATTACACATCCGAAGCTCTCACATTGCTTCATTCTCTTATAGGCATCCCTTCTATCAGCCGGGAAGAAGATGCTGCAGCAGATTTCCTGCAGAACTACATCGAAGAAACCGGCATTATGACCGGACGGTCGGGAAACAACATCTGGTGTATCAGCCCAATGTTCGATGCAAACCGCCCTACCATCTTATTAAATTCACACATTGACACGGTTAAGCCTGTTGCCGGATGGCGCAAACAGCCGTTTACTCCCAAAGTAGGAAACGGCAAGCTCTACGGATTGGGAAGCAACGATGCCGGAGGAAGTCTTGTTTCTCTTTTTCAAGCATACAGATACCTCAGTACTACAGAACAGAGCTACAACCTTATTTTCCTGGCTTCGTGCGAAGAGGAGGTTTCTGGGAAAAACGGTATAGAAAGTGTCTTGCCGCAGCTCCCTCCTATCGACTTGGGCGTAGTGGGTGAACCTACGGAAATGCATCCTGCCATCGCAGAAAAAGGGCTGATGGTACTTGATGTCACAGCCAGAGGTAAAGCCGGACATGCTGCGCGTAACGAAGGGGATAATGCAATCTATAAAGTACTGCAGGATATCGAATGGTTCCGCACCTACAAGTTCCCGAAGGAATCGGAACTATTGGGACCAGTCAAGATGAGTGTCACACAAATCAATGCTGGAACTCAACACAACGTCATCCCTGACTTATGCAATTTCGTGGTGGATATCAGAAGCAATGAGTTCTATTCTAACGAAGAGATTTTCAAGGAAATCTGTGAGCATATCGGCAGTGAAGCCAAAGCCCGATCCTTCCGCTTGAATTCTTCACGCATTGCTGCCGAACATCCGTTCGTTTTACGTGCTAAAGAAGCAGGCAGAATCCCTTTTGGCTCCCCTACCTTGTCCGACCAAGCTCTGATGCCGTTCCCTTCTCTTAAAATGGGACCGGGAAAGTCATCACGCTCACATACTGCCGATGAATATATCATGATCCAGGAAATAGAAGAGGCCATCAAACTGTATATTTCTATCCTTGACGGACTTCAACTACCCTGTTACAACCGCTAAAAATGCAGACTTATGAATAATAGACACTACTTACTTTTCTGGTTGACCAGCATCATGCTTACTCTGACAGCCTGTGGAAGCAGCCAGAAAAACACACAGGAACAAGATAAAAAAGAAACATCTTCAGCCATTCTAGTACCACAGTTCTGTGCAGACAGCGCATATGCGTATATTAAAGAACAAGTCAACTTCGGACCACGAGTTCCTAACAGTGACTCCCACCGCCAATGTGGGGAATATCTGGCTTCACAACTGGAGAAATTCGGTGCGAAAGTCTATAACCAGGAAACAAACCTGATGGCTTACAACGGAGCAATTCTGCGGGCCAGAAATATTATCGGTGCTTATAACCCAGATACCCGAAAGAGGGTGATGCTTTGTGCACATTGGGATACACGCCCGTATGCCGACTCCGACGAGAAACAACATCACCAAACCCCTATAGATGGAGCAAACGATGGAGGCAGCGGTGTAGGTGTCTTGTTGGAAATAGCTCGGCAAATACAACAAACAGCCCCAAGTATAGGTATCGACATCGTTCTTTTTGACGCAGAAGACTACGGCACTCCACAATTCTACGAAGGGATAGACCGACCCAACACTTGGTGTCTAGGCTCACAATACTGGGGACGGGTACCGCATGTTCCTAACTACAAAGCACGATTTGCTATCTTGCTGGATATGGTAGGAGGAAAAAATGCAACCTTCTATTATGAAGGCTATTCACAACGAACCGCATCTCAGCCTATGAAGAAAATCTGGAATGCCGCACAACAGTTAGGGTATGGCAATTTCTTCATCAAGAATAGTGGGGGAGAAGTAACCGACGACCACATCTACGTACACCAGTTCCGACAGATTCCTTGCGTAGATATCATTGACTACAACCCTCACTCTGACACCGGATTCAACCCTACCTGGCATACGCTGAACGATAATATGGAGAATATTGACAAGGCTACATTACAAGCTGTAGGACAAACTGTTATGAATGTGATTTATCACGAAAAATAAAATTATCTATATGGAAACAATTAACGAACTACAAGACGAAATTATCGAAGAATTCAATGGCTTCGATGATTGGATGGACAAATATCAACTACTCATTGACCTGGGAAATGAACAAGAAGAACTGGATGCTGCCTACAAGACAGACGCCAATCTGATAGAAGGATGCCAAAGCAGAGTGTGGCTGCAAGCTGATATGGAGGACGGAAAAATCATCTTCCGTGCAGAAAGTGACGCTTTGATTGTAAAAGGTATCATCACCTTGTTGATTAAGGTAGTATCAGGACATACTCCTGATGAAATATTGGATTCAGAACTTTATTTCATCGAAAAAATCGGTCTGAAAGAACATCTCTCTCCTACCCGCAGCAACGGACTGCTGGCTATGGTAAAGCAAATGCGTATGTACGCACTGGCTTTCAAAGCTAAGATGGCATAATTGTTTTGCTCCTCCAACTGGAGCGGATGTCTACTCCTCTGAGGTAAGCATCCGTTCCAGTTCTTCTGGAGTAAGATGTAAATAAAACTCTCCTTGACAGGCTATGGAAATGCCGCCTGTCTCTTCAGATACAATGATAGCCATCGCATCTGTCTCTTGAGAAACCCCTAAAGCAGCACGGTGACGAAGTCCCAATTCCTTGGGAATATTCAGATTATGGGATACTGGCAAAATACATCCGGCAGCCTTGATGCGCTTGTTGCTGATAACCATTGCGCCGTCGTGCAATGGACTGTTCTTAAAAAATATATTTTCTATCAAACGCTGATTGACATTGGCATCTATCACATCACCTGTACGGACAATATCATCCAACGGGAAATTCTTTTCTATCACTATCAAAGCACCTACCTTACCTTTACTCATATTCAGGCAGGCCATCACTATAGGAAGAATCTCTTCCTTACGGGCACCTTCATTGTTGCCTCCCTTGAAGAAACGCAAAAAACTGCTGGTACGGTGACGGGAACCCAACGATAACAGAAAGTGACGCAACTCATCTTGAAACAGAACAATCAAAGCCAAGACTCCCACACTCACCAACTTATCGAAAATAGAACCGAGCAGACGCATCTGCAACACCTGCGACACGATAACCCAGATTACGATAAAGACCAATATTCCCACAAAAACATTGATGGAGCCTGAAGACTTCATCAACTTATAACTCTTATATAGCAGATAGGCTACCAACAGGATGTCCAAAATATCCTTTATGGTAATAACCGAAAGATCAAAATACATAAAATGCTCCTTAATTTATCCGTATTTTCTTTATTCACTTCGCTTCATAGCCTCCCAAATAGCCACCGCCTGACAAGCCTCACGCACATCGTGCACCCGCAATATATCGGCCCCTTTCATCAATGCCACCGTATGTACCGCTGTAGTACCGTTCAAGGCATCTTCTGGTCCTCCTCCCAGCAGGCGGTAAATCATCGACTTGCGAGATACTCCCACGAGCAAGGGTTGCCCCAGCACAGAAAAATCGTCCAGATGGTCGAGCAACTGATAATTGTGCTCCAAAGTCTTTCCGAAACCAAACCCCGGATCGACAATAACATCTTTCACCCCCAATTCACGCAACTGTTGCACCTTGCGGGCAAAATAGCAGATAACCTCTTTCACCACATTATCATAATGAGGCTGCTGCTGCATATTTTGAGGAGTTCCTTGCATGTGCATTATAATATAAGGTACGCCCAACCGTGCAGCCATAGGAAACATCCGTTCGTCCATTTCTCCAGCTGCAATATCGTTGATCATCGCCACCCCATACTCTTCCACACACATCCGGGCTACATCGGCACGGAATGTATCTACCGAAACAACCGCACCAGGACACTCCTTGCCTATTATCTGCAAGCCCCTACGCAGGCGCTCCATTTCCTCTTCCTCACTGATATGAGTGGCATTGGGACGCGATGAGTAAGCACCTACATCAATGATGCTTCCTCCTTGTTCTAAAATTTCACAAGCCCGTGCAGCTATTTCTGCCTCGGTCTGCTTTCTACTTCCGGCATAGAAAGAGTCGGGAGTTACATTCAATATTCCCATTACCTGAGGTACACTCAGGTCGGTCAAGATTCCATTGAAATTTATTTGTTTAATTTTCATAGATGCACATACTGATAAGCTATGCAAATGTACATACAATAATTCGTTTTTTGCCCAACAGGAGAAGATAAATATACAATCATCTTACATGAAAAATCAGCTGAGGATTAATTGAACGAAAAGAGTACGGCAAACTGACTTCTTTCGTATCTTTGCAGCCGAGAATAAATAAATTCCAACAATATGGAAACAACCGAATTATATAAACTTTTTCTTCAGTGCGGCAAAGTCACTACCGACAGCCGCCAATGCCCAGAGGGCAGCATCTTCTTTGCCCTCAAAGGAGGAAATTTCAATGGTAACGCGTTTGCAGCACAAGCGCTGAAACAGGGATGCCGCTATGCCGTAATTGATGAACCGGAATTTGCAGGCGAACATACCATATTGGTAGACAACTGCCTGAAAGCACTGCAACAACTGGCCAATTATCACCGGCGGATGTTGAAGACTCCTGTTATCGGCATCACCGGAACCAACGGGAAAACCACTACCAAAGAACTTACCGCTACCGTATTAGGATGTAAATACCGTACATTATATACTCAGGGAAACCTGAACAACCACATCGGTGTGCCGCTCACCTTGCTACAACTCACTCCGGAACACGAAATGGCTGTCATTGAAATGGGGGCCAACCACCCGGGAGAAATCAAAACACTGACAAGTATTGCAGAACCCGACTATGGACTGATTACCAACGTGGGGAAAGCACATCTAGAAGGATTCGGCTCCTTTGAGGGAGTGATACACACCAAAGGAGAACTATATGACTTCTTGAAAAGTAAAGGAAATGCTTCTATTTTCCTGCAAAACGAAAACCCCTACTTGAACAGTATCGCACAGGGATTGAACTGCATCCGATACGGACAGACCGAAGGTCTTTTCGTAAGTGGAAGAATGACTTCCTGCTCGCCTTTCCTTTCTTTGGAATGGAATTTTAATGGCAAGCACTTCACAACCAATACCCAACTGATAGGAAGCTATAACCTAGACAATGTTCTGGCAGCCATTGCTGTAGGTTGTCATTTCGGAGTAAAACCGGAGGACATCTGTCATGCTTTAGAAAACTACACTCCCAACAACAACCGCTCTCAGTTGAAAGAAACCGGCTCGAACCACCTGATAGTGGATGCCTACAACGCCAACCCCACCAGCATGAAAGCTGCACTGGAAAACTTTAGGCAAATTCAAGCCGAACACAAGATGGTAATACTAGGAGATATGAAAGAGCTGGGGGAAAGCAGTGTGGAAGAGCACCGTAAAATAGCAGAACTGCTCAAAGCATGCTCCTTTGAACGCGTGATACTGATTGGTAAGGAATTTGCCGCCGCCACTTCTGACTATGAACACTACGAAGAGGTAACCCAAGCAATCCAAAACTTCAAGAGCCACTGCCCTAAAGGGTATTACCTGCTGATAAAAGGTTCAAACAGCATGAAGCTAAGTCAACTGGCAGAATATCTATAACATAAAGATTCCCTGCATCCGGTTTTTAATCCAATTACCAGATACAGGGATTATTTTATCCTACGGTCTTATCAGACTCTTATTTCAAGCCTTGCAACATACGCTTCAACACTACCGTAGCCGAAATCTCACGGTTGGCTGCTTCCGGTATCACCAATGAAGTAGGTGCTTCAATCACATCATCTGTTACAATCATATTTCTTCTTACAGGCAGACAGTGCATAAAGAATGCATTGTTGGTCACTGCCATATGAGCAGCATCCACCGTCCATCCCATGTCCTTACTCAAGATTTTTCCATAATCGGCAGGATTTCCCACACCCGGACAAGACCAGTTCTTGGCATAAATAAAATCGGCTCCTTCAAAAGCCTTCCACTGGTCATATTCCACCTTAGCCCCTCTCACAAATTTCGGGTCCAGTTCATATCCTTCCGGATGAGTTATCACAAAATCTACATTGGCCTCATTCATAAAATCGGCAAACGAGTTGGGCACAGCTTGAGGCAAGGCACGAGGATGAGGAGCCCAAGTCAGCACCACCTTAGGACGCTCTGTCTTTTTATGCTCCTCAATGGTAATCAAATCGGCAAAAGCCTGCAGCGGATGCCCGGTGGCCGCTTCCATCGAAAATACCGGTTTTCCGGAATAACGGATGAACTGCTGAAGAATCTTTTCGGTATAGTCATCCTCTCGGCTTTCGAAACGGGCAAACGAACGTACACCGATAATATCACAATAAGAAGCCATAACCGGAATTGCTTCCAGCAAATGTTCGCTCTTATCGCCATCCATAATCACCCCACGTTCCGTTTCCAGTTTCCATGCACCTTGATTCACATCGAGCACAATGACATCCATACCCAAATTACGGGCAGCCTTCTGTGTGCTCAGACGAGTACGCAAGCTATTGTTGAAGAAAATCAGCAAACAAGTGCGGTGCTTGCCCAAAGATTCAAATTTATAACGGTCATTCTTAATTTCAAATGCTTCTGAAAGGGCAGTATCTAAAGTGCCCAAATCAAATACGTTGGTAAAAGTTTTCATACGTTCTGTGTGTATTATTAGTTTAAGTTTCGGAGTTAATTACAGCCAAAGTTGAACTTTTAAAAAGCATCGCAAAGCCTGCTTGAAAAATCGACGGTATATTTTATCTCAATCGTCTACATATTTTTCTCAAAACGACGGCACATTTCAGGCGAAATGACGGCATATTTTCCTAAAAATGTCGACACGTTTTTCCTAAAACGTCACGATGTTTTCTTTACTCTATTTTTTGCTTCCTTTTCACCCATCGGAACTCAGTAAATGAATATCGCAAACAAATATACCATAAAAATACATTATCATCTTATTTCTATGGAACATATTGTATATTTATTATAATATTTTAGCCTTACCTTCCTAATTTTGCCCTAAAAATAAATCTGCAGCCCAGTATTATTGTATAAATATACACTAATATAACTTTTTTAATGCATTTACTAGCAAGGTAATATTTTTTTTATTATCTTTGGAGTAGAGAGATTAAAGATACTTTTTATTAACCTTTAAAATTCACAGACTATGAAAGATAATGTATACGACTCATTAGTACAAGTCTACAAAGGTTCTCTTTGGGAAGCTGAATTAGTAAAAGGATTGCTTGAATCGGCAGGTATAGAAACGATGATTAAAGATGAATCCCTGTCGGCTATAACCTCTCCTTATTCTAATATAGGAGGCGAAGTTCTGGTTATGGTCAATAAAGAAGAAGAGGTATATGCCAAACAAGTAGTGGCAGAAAGGAAAGCATAAAATAAGAAAAGGTTGTCACTGAACACCAATAGTAGGTTTTAAACAAATAAGATTTTTACCGTTTTAGTCACTCTTTGAGGACTGAAACGGTTTTTTTGCGCCCTTTCATTTTCATAAAAAAACAAAACAATCCTCTATAAGAGCAGAGAAGTTAGTACATTTGAGGGAAAATATAAAATATCCACATTTTTATCAATATATACTTTATTATGAAAAAATCAAGGAAACACCATATATCCTATTATCTGACAGGCATACTGCTTGTTTCATTTCCTCTCTTTACCCAATCGTGCATCCACGCACAACAGTCTTCCACCGAAAACCACCAGCATCACGTAGAAGTTCCCAGACAGATGATTTTCTGCAACGATACCATCGACCTCACTCGTTACGACCGGAGAGAACGAATGGACCGCGAAATTCTGGCATTTACCTATATGCACAGCAGTTCTATACAGATGCTCAAGAAAGCCAACCGATATTTTCCCGTTGTAGAACCTATCTTGAAGGCCAACCACATTCCGGACGATTTCAAATATCTGATGGTGATAGAGAGCAGTTTGAACCCTCTGGCACGTTCGGGCGTAGGGGCAGCAGGACTATGGCAGTTCATGCCGGCTACAGGTCGTGAATATGGACTGGAAGTGGGCACGCAAGTAGATGAACGCTATCATATAGAAAAAGCCACTCAAGCCGCCTGCCGCTATCTGAAAAAAGCATATGACCGCTTTGGAAGTTGGGTCAACGTAGCCGCTTCCTACAATGCCGGACAGGGAAGAATATCTAAAGAAACAATAGCTCAATATGAAGAGGACGCGCTCAATCTGCAGCTGGTAGAGGAAACTTCCCGATATGTTTACCGCATTCTGGCGGCAAAAATGATGTTTGCTAATCCGCAAGCTTTCGGATTCTACCTGGAGTCAAGCGACTTGTATCCTCCTATCCCATATAAGAAAGTGGTGGTGAAAGACAGTATTGAAGATTTGGCGCAATTCGCCAAAGAAAAAGGTATCAACTATGCGCTGCTGAGAAATTTGAATCCGTGGATTCGTACTAGATCGCTTGCCGTAATTCGTGGAAAGGAGTATGTTATCTACATACCAGATGAAAAGGGAATGTATTACAATCCCAAAGTCACTTGGGCACACGATGAACGATGGGTAACCGACAGAAAACGGAATTCACTTAGACAGTGATTCCGGTTTGAAAAAACCGCATATAAAACAAATTAAGCTAATTACTCTCATCAAGTAATTAGCTTAAACCTGTCGGAATGAGGCGACTCGAACGCCCGACCCCTACGTCCCGAACGTAGTGCGCTACCAACTGCGCTACATTCCGATTGCAATCTTTCTGTATTGCGCTGCAAAGATACTAATAATTCTGAAACAAGAATAAATGAAAGGTGTTTTTTTCCACAAAAAATATTTTTTTGCAAAAAACTGCAACAAATGTTTGGTATTTTAAAAATAATACGTACCTTTGCATCGCAATCGAGAAATAACGATAGCAAAAACAAAAAAATGGTGCCATAGCTCAGTTGGTAGAGCAAAGGACTGAAAATCCTTGTGTCCCCGGTTCGATTCCTGGTGGCACCACTTTTACAAAACGAAAAATCATGAAAACCGCTGAAATACAGTTATTTCAGCGGTTTTTTTTCTTTATGTGCTGCCCGCAAAAATATGCAATCTGGTGCAATAAAAAATTGCTGATTCGGTGTTTTTTGAGTCCTATGAAAAAACCACCGATACACACCATACTTCACTTATTCTCAACGATTTGCGCGAATCATTTTCAGGGATGAAATTCTACATTTACATACCCTACTGAATGACGGATGAAATACAACGTCTGCTACAGGCATTCATATCAGACGATAATGATTGTACCTACAGGCGGATAATAGTAAGAGAAACAAAAATCGGTGTTTTTTTTAGAGCTGGCAATAATAAAAGCCACCGAATTTAACATTTCTCTCCAGCCATCCGCTCCATTCAGGATTGACGAAATAACCGAATGTGCAACTTCAAAAAGAAAATGATCATGAAACAAGGAACAATGAACATTCTATTTTTCGTTCTAAAAACAAAGCTGCTAAAAAATGGCGAAGCTCCGATTCTTATGCGTATTACCATCAACGGGCAATATGAAGAAGTAAGAATACAAAGAAGTATTTCTTTAAAGAACTGGAATCCAGCCAAGGGATGCAGTAAAGGAGAAGACAGGGCTTCCATCAAATTGAACAACTATATTTCCGCCCTCACTACACGCGCATACGAAAAGCACAAGGAACTGACCTTTGAATCGGCACTGATAACTCCAAAAACAATATTAAAGCGTGTATCCGGAAAGGATGAGACTGTCCGGACGTTGCTTGGAACAGTCAAAGAAGAAATTTCCTCTATGGAAAAGGTTGTTGACATAGACTATTCTCCCGTCACCATCAACCGTTATAAGAATGTGCTCAGAAAACTTGAAACATTTGTGCCGCGCTTTTATGAGAAGGATGATATTACGTTCCATGAACTTTCCCATGATTTCATCAAGGCTTTTGATGTTTTCCTGAAGACAGAAGCCGGACTGTGCCGCAACACAATAGTCCGCTACATGAAATGCTTGAAGAAAATCACCAATATGGCAATAGCCAAAGAATGGATGCGAAAAGACCCGTTTTACGGATATAAGATGGAACAGGACGAGACAGATCCGGTATCCCTGACAAATAACGAACTTCAGGCTATAATGAACCGGGAATTTGATATTCCGAGGCTGGAGCTTGTTAAGGACATCTTTTTATTTGCGTGCTTCACCGGTCTGGCGTTCGCTGATGTATCCACATTAAGACCGGAACATCTGGAGCAGGACAATAACGGTGACTGGTGGATAAGGAAAGGACGTGTAAAACTGGAGAGAAGAAGAAAGCCAAGTTCCATAGCCAATGTTCCGCTTCTTCCTATTCCATTGGCAATACTGAAGAAGTACGAATCACATCCGATATGTCTTCAACAAGGGACATGCCTTCCTGTTGTCTGCAATCAGAAAGCAAACAGCTACCTGAAGGAAATTGCGGACTTCTGCGGCATCAAAAAGAATCTGACCACACATGCAGCTAGACATACGTTTGCTACGACCGTCACCTTGGCCAACAATGTTCCATTACAGGAGGTGTCTGCCATGCTCGGACATGCATCCACAAGAATGACACAACATTGTGCAAGAGTCATGGACAGGAACCT
>JARIAN010000138.1 GCA_029257865.1 Phocaeicola sp. | reverse complement strand
GTTCGTGTGACGATAAAAATAAGAAGTAATTCCTCAATTCCCATATCATGAAATAGCAGCATTGAATATGGTATATCATAAGACGGAATCCGGAAAGACTCAGGATGCTAAGGCCTCCCCTCCTTCTGATGCTGAAAATACGCAAATCGGAGCCACCTTCATTGTAAATCCGAATTTGCTCTGAAAAGTGAAATACATTTCGTAAACTTCCAATTTTAGGGTAGCCCCTTCTAGATGAGCGCCAGCAGGCATCCGTCTAAAAAAGAGTCCACAAATTTAACGATTATTATTTGCATATTGTCATGGGATATAGATTACCGAGTTACACTTCCGAAGAACAGGCTGTTCTTTTGTTGGACAATTACTGGTATCATCGCTAGGGCAAAAATATACCGACGATTTTAAAGCACCTTCAAAACCGTTCTTCCAACAGGTGTTTTCATGCTGTTTTTTCGTCTGGAAGAGAAGATAAACCAGTTCCAAAAAAACATGTTATATCTCTCATTATTAAACATATAAACTATATTCCAGCATCTGAGATTTGAATCTTTGCAACAAACCTTGACTTCCGCCCGAATTTTGCGATTCTCATGCCGTCGGAATTGACACTTTGCAAAATGTCAATTCAACTTTTATTGCTAAAATTTGCCGGTTTCTCGCAAGTTCTTATTATCTTTGCCCCATAGAGATAAACAAGGGGGTGCCTGAACGGGCTGAGATTATACCCTAAGAACCTGATACGGATTATACCGACGTAGGGATTGTTCTTTTTTCATTTCAAACATTAGTTTTCTTGCCTATCCTAATCTGGCAGTCCTTTGATTTATTCTCATAATCACATTGTTACACCACTAACTTTATGAATATGAAAGTTTTAGTAAACAAAAAGGAAACAGAGATAAAAGGCTCCAACGTAGCCGAATTGGCCCACGAATTGGAACTGCCGGACAAAGGGGTGGCTATCGCGCTGCACAACCGCATCATTCCACGCACCGAATGGGAAAATCAGTCTTTGAGCGAAGGCGATTCGCTGGTCATCATTAAAGCGGCTTGTGGAGGGTAAGGCATGAAACTACAGTTCATTACTCATTTTACCGACACTTATTCGTATATCGATTCGGCACGGATGGCGCTCGAAGGGGGATGCCGCTGGATTCAACTGCGCATGAAGAATGCTTCTGAAGAGGAAGTAGAGGAAACGGCACGGAAGGTACAGGCTATGTGCAAGGAGTATCAGGCTACTTTTATTATCGACGACCGGGTGGAACTGGTGGCACGACTGAAGGCCAACGGGGTGCACCTGGGAAAGAATGATATGCCGATTGATGAAGCAAGGAAGATACTGGGACCGGATTTTATCATCGGGGGTACTGCCAATACATTTGAGGATGTGATGATGCACCACCGTGCAGGAGCCGACTATATCGGCTGCGGACCGTTCCGATTCACTACTACGAAAGAAAAGCTCAGCCCTATTCTCGGACTGGAAGGCTACTGCCATATCGTACGCCAAATGAAAGAAAACAACATCGACCTGCCTATTGTGGCCATTGGCGGCATCACATACGAGGACATCCCTGCTATCATGGAAACGGGCGTGACAGGAATCGCCTTGAGCGGAACTATCTTACGTGCCGAAAAACCGACAGAGGAAACCCAACGTATCCTGCAACTTCTAAAGTAAAATCTTAGCTGTATTGTAAGCTATTTAAATATCAAAATCATGAAAAAACTTGTAATTGCAAACAAGGAATTCGACTCTCGCCTTTTCCTTGGAACAGGAAAATTCAATTCAAACGAATTGATGGAGCAGTCTATCATGGCTTCCGGCACTCAGATGGTGACCGTTGCCATGAAACGTATCGAACTTGACAACAAGGAAGATGATATGATGAAGCACATCATCCACCCACATATCCAGCTGCTGCCAAACACTTCGGGAGTGCGCACTGCCGAAGAGGCTGTCTTTGCTGCACAGATGGCACGCGAGGCTTTTGGCACCAACTGGCTGAAATTGGAAATTCATCCGGACCCACGCTATCTGTTGCCGGACTCTATCGAAACCCTAAAGGCTACTGAAGAACTGGTAAAACTGGGATTCGTGGTATTGCCTTACTGCCAGGCCGACCCTACTCTCTGTAAAAGACTGGAGGAGGCCGGCGCTGCTACTGTCATGCCACTAGCTGCTCCTATCGGCACCAACAAGGGACTGCAGACCCGCGACTTCTTGCGTATGATTATCGAACAGAGCAACGTGCCGGTAGTAGTGGATGCTGGTATCGGCGCACCTAGCCATGCTGCCGAAGCGATGGAAATGGGTGCAGACGCTTGTCTGGTCAACACCGCCATTGCTGTGGCAGGAAATCCGGTGGAAATGGCTACTGCCTTCAAGGAGGCTGTTATCGCCGGACGCCGTGCCTACGAAGCCGGCCTGGGCGTTCAGGCTGAAAACCTGGTGGCTTCTGCTTCTTCTCCTCTTACCGCTTTCTTAAACGACTAATCTCGACTTTATGGAACAGAAAAAAGACAAAATAGCTTATGCTCATGCCGAAAAGGCTTATATGCAAGGAAGCATGTTCCCCTTCATCAAGGTGGGCATGCAGAAAGTGAACCTTACTCCTACCGTACACGTTGTAGACGGAGAAAAAGTGACCACCCCTAATGCACCGGTGTATGTGTACGACACAAGCGGTCCTTTCAGCGACCCGAACATCACCGTCGACTTGAAAAAGGGGCTGCCACGCATGCGTGAACAATGGATTCTGGACCGTGGCGATGTGGAGCAACTGGCTTCTATCTCTTCAGAATATGGCAAGATGCGCCGCGATGACCACTCGCTCGACCACCTGCGCTTTGAGCACATCGCTCTGCCTTATCGCGCCAAGGAGGGAAAATGCTGCACACAGATGTATTATGCCAAGCAGGGCATCGTGACTCCGGAAATGGAATATGTGGCTATCCGTGAAAACATGAACTGCCGCGAACTGGGTATCGACACTTATATCACTCCGGAATTCGTACGCGATGAAATTGCTGCCGGCCGTGCGGTACTGCCTGCCAATATCAACCATCCGGAATCGGAACCGATGATTATCGGACGTAAGTTCTTGGTTAAGATTAATACGAATATCGGCAACTCAGCCACAACTTCTAGCATTGACGAGGAGGTGGACAAGGCGGTATGGAGCTGCAAATGGGGCGGTGATACGCTGATGGACCTTTCTACCGGCGACAACATTCACGAAACCCGCGAATGGATTGTGAGAAACTGTCCGGTTCCGGTGGGTACTGTGCCTATTTATCAGGCTCTGGAAAAAGTGAACGGCAAGGTGGAAGACCTCAACTGGGAGATTTACCGCGACACTCTGATTGAACAGTGCGAACAGGGTGTGGACTATTTCACTATCCATGCGGGTATTCGCCTACACAATGTACACTTGGCCGACAAGCGTCTGTGTGGCATCGTTTCGCGAGGAGGTAGTATCATGAGCAAATGGTGCCTTATCCACAATCAGGAGTCTTTCCTTTATGAACATTTTGATGACATCTGCGACATTCTGGCACAATATGACGTGGCTGTGTCGCTGGGCGACGGATTGCGTCCGGGCTCTATTGCCGATGCAAATGATGAAGCGCAGTTTGCCGAACTCGATACAATGGGAGAACTAGTAACTCGTGCATGGGACAAGAATGTACAGGCTTTTATAGAGGGACCGGGGCATGTTCCTTTGCATAAGATTCAGGAGAATATGGAACGCCAGATTACGCATTGCCACAATGCACCATTCTACACTCTCGGTCCGCTGGTAACCGATATCGCTCCGGGATACGACCACATCACTTCTGCAATTGGTGCTGCACAGATCGGCTGGCTGGGTACTGCCATGCTCTGCTATGTCACTCCTAAAGAACACCTGGGGCTGCCAAACCGCGAGGATGTGCGCACGGGAGTCATCACTTACAAGATTGCTGCCCATGCCGCCGACTTGGCGAAAGGCCATCCGGGAGCTCAGATACGCGACAATGCATTGAGCAAGGCCCGCTATGAGTTCCGCTGGAGAGACCAGTTCCATTTGTCGCTCGACCCGGACCGTGCGCTGGAATATTTCAATGAAGGCCGCCATACCGACGGAGAATACTGCACCATGTGCGGACCTAACTTCTGCGCCATGAAGTTGAGTCGCGACGTGAAAAAGTTAAAATAACCAAGATAAAAAACATAAAAGCCAAATGTTTAGTGAAGAATTAGAGAAAATCAGCTGGGAGGAAACAACCAGGAAGATTTATGCCAAAACCGAAGCAGATGTGCTCCGTGCCTTGGGCAAGAGCCGCTGCGACATGGACGACTTCATGGCCCTTATCTCACCGGCTGCAGAAAAGTTTCTGGAACCGATGGCACATTTGAGCCGCAAATATACCGAGGAACGTTTCGGAAAAACCATCTCGATGTTCATTCCGCTCTACCTCACCAACTCGTGTACCAACTCGTGCGTGTACTGCGGATTCCATATCAGCAACCCGATGGCACGCACCATCCTTACACCGGAAGAGATAGAAAACGAGTACAAGGCCATCAAGCAACTGGGCCCTTTTGAAAATATCTTGCTGGTAACGGGCGAAAACCCTGCCAAAGCGGGAGTGCCTTATCTGGCCAAAGCTCTCGACCTGGCCAAACCGTATTTCTCCAACCTGAAGATTGAAGTCATGCCGCTGAAAACGGAAGAGTATGAGGAGCTGACTCACCACGGACTGAACGGGGTAATCTGTTTCCAGGAAACATACAACAAGGCACGATACAACGTGTATCATCCCCGTGGCATGAAATCGAAGTTTGAATGGCGTGTCAACGGATTCGACCGTATGGGACAGGCAGGAGTACACTCCATCGGCATGGGAGTGCTGATTGGTCTGGAAGACTGGCGCACGGATGTCACCATGATGGCTTACCACCTGCGCTATCTGCAGAAGAAATATTGGAGAACCAAATACAGCGTGAACTTCCCTCGCATGCGCCCGGCTGAAAATGAAGGATTCCAGCCGAATGTCATCATGAGCGACAAGGAACTGGCACTGGCTACTTTTGCCATGCGTATCTTTGATCATGATGTGGACATTTCATACTCTACTCGCGAACCGGCCGCCATCAGAGACAACATGGCTACACTGGGAGTCACTACCATGAGTGCGGAAAGCAAAACGGAACCGGGGGGATACCATTCTTATCCTCAGGCACTGGAACAGTTCCATATCAGCGACAACCGTACTGCCATGGAGATGGAAAAGGCTCTGAAGAGTTTGGGAAGAGAACCGGTATGGAAAGACTGGGATGCTTCTTTCGACCACGTGAAATCTGCTCAAATTGTCTAGACTGAGAATATGGAAAGATATCACCGACAGATGCTCCTGCCTGAAATAGGCGAAGAGGGACAGAGAAAACTGAAAGATGCAAAGGTGCTGATAGTGGGCGCAGGAGGACTGGGTTCTCCAATCGCCCTTTATCTGGCAGGTGCAGGAGTAGGCACGATTGCACTGGCAGACGATGACCAGGTGAGCTGCTCCAACCTGCAACGCCAAGTGCTCTATACGGAAGACGAGGTAGGTGAGCCTAAGGTTCTGAGGGCTCAGCAAAGACTGAATGCCCTGAACAGCAGCATCCAGGTAGACACTTACTGCTGCAGGCTGACTCAGGAAAATGCCGGCGAACTGATAACCCGTTATGACTTGGTTATAGACGGATGCGATAATTTTCAAACCCGATACCTCATCAACGACACGTGCATTGCACTGGGAAAACCTTATATCTATGGTGCAATACGTGCTTTCGACGGACAAGTAACGGTATTCAACTACCAACGGAAGAAAAGTTACCGTGACCTTTTTCCGGACGAAGAGGAAATGTACACAATGCCTGCTCCTCCTAAAGGGGTGATGGGCGTGACTCCGGGTATAGTGGGCTGTGTGGAAGCGAATGAAGCCATCAAAATTATCTGTGGATATGGCGAAGTGCTCGACGGACGCCTATGGCAAATCGACTTGAAAAGTATGGAGAGTTTCTTGCTGGAATTCTAATCTCCTACGCTACGTGAAACCATCGTAGCTATACACTAAAAATCCCCTTTGACTATTTCTGCAATGCCAAAGGGGATTCATTTTTCCCTACACGTTATCAAACAGACCATTTTTATTGCATCAGATATACCACCTGATATTCGATGAGAACATTTCACCGAAAGGGAATAACCACGGCCTGTCATCCGATATAATAATTCAATTCCAAATAAAAGCAATCACCTGCTTTCTGTTCTTCAAACTGGATTTTTCCTTCACGAGCCAACCAACCGATAGCTGCATTCAAATCTCTGTTGGAAAGACCTGTAGCCTCCTTGATTTCTGAATATTCCCACTTGCGGTTGTCTCCGTTCATCAAACGCCATACGATTCCAGCGTTTTCACCGATTCTCTGTACGTTCATAATTCAAAATTTTAAAATTAACAATATGTTTTCCATATCCAAGTACCCAATTAAACCTTGAATCCTTAGATACCGTAAAGAAACAAAATTCGAAGGAAAAAACAAATAATTTATTCAATATTTACCAGTAAATCTTATTATTTACTCTATTATAGGTCTTTTGGGCGTCAAAAAAACACCATGCTATTACTTCTGCTGACTTTCTTTTTTATCTCCACCGGATATGCTGCATTTCTCAAAGCCTCAACAAAAAAGCCGCTCCGACTTTCCATTTGCCTAGAAAAGTCGAAACGGCTTCCGTATCAGGTTTTATCTTAATCTCAACAATACCTTATCAACCTTTGAGTTGCTTGTGCATAGCAGTAGCGGCACGACGACCATCACCCATAGCCAAGATGACTGTAGCTCCACCACGCACGATGTCGCCACCGGCATAGATAGTAGGAATAGACGACTGCATGTCTTCATTGACTGCAATAGTACCTTTGCGGCCAAGTTCCAACCCCTCGATAGAATGAGGTACAATCGGATTTGGAGATACACCCACACTCACAATAGCCATGTCAATGTCTATCACTTCAGTTGCTCCCGGAATAGCTACCGGACTACGACGGCCGGAAGCATCCGGTTCACCCAATTCCATTTTCTGGAGAACAATCTGCTTGACACGACCTAATTCATCGGCAATATATTCAATCGGATTGTGCAAGGTAAGGAATTCCACTCCCTCTTCCTTGGCATGCTTCACTTCTTCCACACGCGCCGGCATCTCAGCTTCCGAACGGCGATAGATAATCATTGCTCTCTCGGCACCCAGACGGCGAGCAGTGCGTACAGAGTCCATAGCAGTATTACCACCTCCAATCACCGCAACACGCTTGCCAAATGTGACCGGTGTGTCAGAATCATCGCTTGCTGCATCCATCAGGTTCACACGGGTAAGATACTCGTTGGAAGACATGATGTTGATAGAGTTTTCTCCCGGAATATTCATAAAGTTAGGCAGTCCCGCACCAGAAGCAACAAAGATACCCTGATAGCCTTCAGCCTTCAAATCGTCTACACTGATAGTTTTTCCCACGATACAGTCTTTTACAAACTGTACACCCATCTTGGAAAGATTGTCAATTTCTACATCAACAATCTTGTTAGGCAAACGGAATTCCGGAATACCATATTTCAACACCCCGCCGATTTCGTGCAAGGCTTCGAACACAGTCACCTCATATCCCTTCTTCACCATATCTCCGGCAAACGACAGTCCGGCAGGACCGGAACCAACCACTGCCACCTTGATGCCATTCTTTTCAGCAATTTCAGGAGTAGAAATTTCACCACTCTCACGCTCATAGTCAGCAGCAAAGCGTTCCAAATAGCCGATAGCCACAGCAGGATGCCCCATCTTTAAATGAATACACTGAGACTCACACTGCTTTTCCTGAGGACAAACGCGTCCGCATACAGCAGGCAACGCACTAGTCTGTTTCAACACACGAGCAGCTTCGAGGAATTCTCCACGTTCAATATTCTTGATAAAGGTAGGGATATTGATACTAACCGGACAGCCCTGCATACAAGAAGGATTGGCGCAGTCCAGACAACGCTTAGCCTCTACCAAAGCCTGTTCCTTGGTCAACCCCAGGTTGACTTCCTCCTTACGACTATGAGAACGATATTCAGGTTCCAGTTCATTCATGCACACACGAGGGATGGCAGTACGCTCCTTCGGTTTCATCGCCTTACGGAGTTCTTCACGCCAAGGAGCCTTGCGGTCGTCATCACCAATCACTTCAGTCTGGCACGCCTCAGCAGCATGTTCATCTTCCAACTTGTGCATTTCGTTACGTTCGATTTCCTTGAACGCCCCCATACGTTTCAACATCTCATCAAAATCCACTTGATGACCATCGAACTCAGGTCCATCTACACACACAAATTTTGTCTTTCCACCTACCGTAATACGGCAAGCACCACACATACCGGTTCCGTCTACCATAATGGTATTCAACGAAACATCAGTCGGGATTTCATATTTTTTAGTCAACAGACACACAAACTTCATCATGATGGCAGGACCGATGGCAAAGCATTTGTTCACCTTTTCACGCTGGATGACTTCCTCTACCCCTTCCGTAACCAGTCCTTTTCTACCATAAGAACCGTCGTCTGTCATGATGATTACTTCATCCGAACTTTCACGCATTTCCTTTTCCAAGATAATCAAATCCTTGGTACGTCCAGCCAATACAGTAATCACTCTGTTTCCGGCAGCCTTCAAGGCCTGCACAATAGGCAACATCGGAGCCACTCCCACACCACCTCCGGCACACACCACCGTTCCGAAGTTTTCAATGTGAGTAGCTTTTCCCAAAGGTCCTACCACGTCGGTAATGTAATCTCCCTCCTGCAGTTCGCAAAGACGAGTAGACGACAAACCAACTTCCTGTACCACTAAAGTGATGGTACCCTTAACCGGATCGGCAGCAGCAATGGTAAGCGGCATACGTTCTCCTTTTTCCCCTACACGCACAATGACGAAATGACCGGCTTTGCGTGACTTGGCTATCAGTGGCGCTTCAATGACCAGCTTGAAAACCTTTTCAGAAAAATGCTCTTTTGAAATAATCTTATTCATTTTCTCGCACTAATAAGTTAGTTATTCTATTGATTACTATTGATACCATACCGGCAACCGATATGGAAAGCCCACCAAGAGATGACCGCCATACATCCGACAAAGAAAACGGTCTCTAAACAACGACAACGGTTATTCGCCACAAATGCCACCATACTCCCCATTGTACTAACAGCCTCATCCCATCATTCCTTACCAACAAACAACTTCGTCAACCTCTTGCTTGGACTTTGCAAAGTTATCACTTAAATAGATATATGCAAAGAAAATCGAAAGCAGGAAGTCGTTTTTTTCACCTTACTTTTATTTTATATGCATAAATACTTCTTTTTCTGTCAAATGATTAGCACAACAACGATTTCATACGCAACTCTATAAACCCTTCATTATTTTCTAATACTGAACATCTTACCCCAAGCACTAGAAAGTATTTGCCGCCATGCCACAATTTATTTACACAAAAGGTCTTGCCTATGAAAAATAAACTTTATCTTTGTGGATGGACTAACAAATTCATAACCATGACTGAAACACTGAAAAAGATAAAAGAACAAATGGACTGCGGAGATGTGAAAGGAGCGATAGAACAGCTAAACCAGCTCATACAGCAACATCCCGAAGCCGATGCCTATTATCTGAGAGGGAATGCCTACCGAAAGTTGGGCAACTGGCAAGAAGCATTAAACAGCTATCAGGAGGCCACTGCCCTGGACCCGGAAAGTCCGGCAGCCGAAGCCCGAAACATGGTAATGGATATCCTCAATTTCTATAATAAAGATATGTTTAATCAATAAGGTAATTGACTTATGGCTAAAATGAAAGGTGTGATAGTAGTGAATACAGAACGCTGCAAAGGATGCAATCTTTGTGTGGTAGCTTGCCCTTTGAACGTGTTGGCACTCAGCGCCAAAGTAAATCAGAAAGGATATAATTACGTACAGCAGGTAGTAGAAGAGACTTGTACCGGATGCACTTCGTGTGCCATTGTATGCCCGGACGGATGTCTCACCGTGTACAGAGCTAAATGTGAAGAATAGCTCATTCTATCTAACTAATTTTTAATTGTCCCTAAAGACGTAACTTAAAAGAACTAATATAGTATGGCAGAAGAAGTCGTTCTAATGAAAGGTAACGAAGCTATCGCTCATGCAGCCATCCGAATCGGGGTGGACGGATACTTTGGATACCCTATCACTCCGCAATCGGAGGTTTTGGAAACTCTGGCTGAAGAAAAACCATGGGAAACTACCGGCATGGTGGTCCTGCAGGCAGAAAGTGAAGTAGCAGCTATTAATATGGTATATGGAGGAGCAGGAAGCGGTAAAATGGTAATGACCTCATCGTCCAGCCCTGGAGTGAGCTTGAAACAGGAAGGTATCTCCTATATCGCAGGAGCTGAACTGCCTTGCTTGGTGGTAAACGTAATGAGAGGAGGACCTGGACTGGGTACTATCCAGCCTAGCCAAGCCGACTATTTCCAAACTACCAAAGGCGGCGGACATGGTGACTACCGACTCATCGCACTGGCTCCGGCTTCGGTACAGGAAATGGCAGATTTCGTGGGTCTGGCATTCGACCTAGCCTTTAAATACCGCAACCCGGCTATGATCCTGGCAGACGGAGTCATCGGACAAATGATGGAAAAAGTAGTCCTTCCGGAAAAACGCCCAAGACGCACTGAAGAAGAAATCCTGGAACAATGTCCATGGGCTACTACCGGATGCAAAGGCCGTAAGCCAAACATCATCACATCCCTGGAACTGGACCCTGCTGTAATGGAACAAAGAAACTTGCACCTGCAGCAGAAATATGCCGAGATTGAAGCAAATGAAGTGAGATACGAAGAAATAGACTGTGAAGATGCTGAATATCTGATTGTGGCATTTGGCTCAAGCGCCCGTATCGCACAGAAGGCAATGGAACATGCACGAGAAGAAGGCATCAAGGTGGGATTGTTCCGCCCTATTACCTTATGGCCGTTCCCTTCTAAGCCGCTGGCTGAAAGAGCACGTCAGGTGAAAGGCATCCTGGTGGTGGAACTCAACAGCGGACAGATGATAGAAGATGTACAGCTAGCTGTAAAATGCAGCGTGCCAACTGAACACTTCGGACGACTGGGGGGTATTGTGCCAGACCCTGACGAAGTGGTAGAGGCTCTGAAATCAAAACTCATGAAATAACCAAGAAGCATGAATCAGATAGACCGTATCCGAGTGATATTGAACGTGCTGTTCCTTATCGGAGCTGCCGCTTCAGTTATTCTTTATTTCACAGCAGGCGACGATAAATCTACATTTTTCTATGTATGCGGCGCTTCGCTTTTCGTAAAAATGATGGACTACGTGTTCCGCTTCTTACTACGATAACCACAACTAGGAGGAAAAACTATGACGAAAGAAGATATAATGAAACCCGAGAATCTGGTGTACCAGAAACCTCGACTACTCAATGATAATCCGATGCACTACTGCCCGGGATGTAGCCATGGCGTAGTGCACAAACTGGTGGCAGAAGTCATCGAAGAAATGGGAATGGCCGAAAAAACCGTAGGCGTGAGCCCTGTTGGCTGTGCCGTGTTCATGTATAACTACCTGGACATCGACTGTCAAGAAGCTGCCCACGGACGTGCTCCTGCTGTAGCTTCCGCCATCAAACGTTTATGGCCAGACCGTCTGGTCTTTACTTATCAGGGAGATGGCGACTTGGCTTGCATCGGTACAGCCGAAACAATCCATGCTCTAAACCGCGGAGAGAATATCACCATCATCTTTATCAATAATGCAATCTATGGTATGACAGGCGGACAGATGGCTCCCACTACCCTTTTGGGTATGAAAACAGCCACTTGCCCTTACGGACGTATCCCTGAAATTCACGGATACCCTTTGAAAATGACCGAAATTGCAGCTACTCTAGAAGGTACTTGCTACGTAACACGCCAATCGGTACACACCGTAGCAGCTATACGCAAGGCAAAAAAGGCAATCCGCAAGGCTTTTGAAAACTCAATGCAAGGTAAAGGATCCAACTTGGTGGAAATTGTTTCTACCTGTAACTCCGGATGGAAAATGACTCCAGATGCTGCAAACAAGTGGATGGAACAGAACATGTTCCCATTCTACCCTCTGGGCGACCTGAAGGATAAATAAACTCTTCTGTTTAACTTTTTAATTGGAAAGAATCATGAAAGAAGAAATCATTATAGCCGGATTCGGTGGACAAGGGGTGCTCTCAATGGGTAAAATTCTGGCCTACTCCGGACTGATGGAAGATAAGGAGGTGACTTGGATGCCTGCCTATGGTCCCGAACAACGTGGCGGAACAGCCAATGTAACGGTAATTGTCAGTGATGAAAGAATCTCATCCCCTATCTTGAGCAAGTATGATACAGCCATCATCTTGAACCAACCTTCCCTGGCAAAATTCGAAAACAAAATCAAACCTGGAGGCGTACTGATTTATGATGGATACGGCATCATAAATCCTCCTACCAGAAAAGACATCCATGTATATCGTATTGATGCGATGGATGCAGCCAACGAACGTAAAATGGCCAAGACTTTTAATATGATCGTTTTGGGCGGACTACTGAAGATACGTCCTATCGTAAAGATTGAAAGCGTAGTAAAAGCTTTGAAAAAGACATTGCCAGAACGCCATCACCACTTGATTCCGATGAACGAAGAAGCAATTCAGCTTGGCATGGACATTATCCAGGAAATGAAATAAAGTCATTGTCCGAACTCATGAAACATAGCCGTTTCAGGAACTGAACCGTTCCTCGAAACGGCTTTTCTTTTCGCCCTTCAGTATCTTCTACGAATTTCACTTGCTACACTTCCATTCTTTCAGTAAAAAATTATATCTTTGTAGCCATTATGAAGAAGCTATTTTTTATGATTGTTTCACTGCTACTCTGTGAAACAATGCAGTCTCAGAACACGTTTCAGAATCAATTCAACAACCCATACGGAAGGTCTGCTTCTGGGAGGGATGACAACAAATACGACCGCAACGGAAATCCGATTGACACAACTGCAGTTAACGATGCCAGTACGATTCCCGTAGGATTGACTTCCTGGATGATTGACAGTCGTCTGGGTGACATTACTTTTGTCCCTATCGACACTTTGCAGCATGGATTTCAAAACTCAAACGATACTGGTGGACCTACCGGTCATTACAGCTATTTGGGCAATTTGGGGACCCCACGTATTGCACATGTATTCTTTGACCGCAAAGACCCTACACAATTGTTCTTTACAGATCCTTACAGCCTAAATGTCATCAGTCCTAATAATGTGGTATTCACCAATACGAAATCTCCGTTTGCCAACCTTACTTATTATAAACAAGGAAGCAGCCGCGACGGAGAAGAACGTTTCAAGGCTTATTTTGCCATGAATGCAAACAAACGAATGGGGTTCGGATTCAATATCGACTATACTTATGGTAGAGGAAAATACCAACATCAATCAACCGCTTTCTTCAACGGTGACCTCTTTGCCTATTATCAAGGCGACAAATACAACATGCATTTCACTTTCATCAACAACAACATGAAATTGGCGGAGAACGGCGGTATCACCAATGAGGACTTTATCCGTTATCCGTTGGAGATGGCTGAAGGTGGAAAGACTTACAATAATAATGAAATTCCAACGAACTTGAGTGAGATATGGAACCATAATACTGGATACCATACATTCTTAACTCACCGCTATAACTTAGGATTCTACAAAGACAACCCAAATGTAAACGATACGGTCAATACGGAAGTATTTGTTCCTGTTACCAGTTTTATTCATACAATCAAAGTGGATGCTAACCGCCGAAAATATGTATCTTATAACGAATCGCAAAACGATAAATTCTTCCAAAATAATTTTCTGAGAGATAAGCAGCGTGACATCACAGACCATCTAGCTGTAAAAAACACTTTCGGAATAGCTCTGAAGGAAGGATTCAACAAATGGGCAAAAGCAGGACTGACTGCATTTGTAAGCCACGAATTTCGCCGCTTTACCATGACCGACACAATTACCGGACAGCCGGGAATACGCCTGGATGTTGACTATAAAGAGCATTCTTTAGCAGTAGGAGGACAACTCATCAAGGAACAAGGCAAGTTATTGCACTATAATGTATTGGGAGAAGTCTGTCTGGCTGGAGAAGATGTGGGGCAATTCTCTGTAGAAGGAAAAGGTGACTTGAACTTCCGAATGAGAAAAGATACCGTAAGACTGGAAGTCAATGCATACATCAAAAACTTGAACCAACCTTTCTATTTGCGCCACTTCCATTCGAAACATTATTGGTGGGACAATGACCTCTCGAAGTCAATGCGTACACGAGTGGAAGGTAAAATCAACATCGACAGATGGAAAACTCAACTGAGCGCCGGAGTAGAAAACATTACCAATTACACCTACTTGGATAACATTTCAGTATTGAAAGAAAACAATACTCCAGAAAGCACAGAACCTGCCACTTACCTGAACAATTTGGCAGTAGCGCAACATTCGGGTAGTATACAGGTGTTCAGCGCTAGTTTGAGACAAGATTTCAAGCTGGGCATCTTTCATCTGGACAATGAAATTACTTACCAGAAAACAAGCGATAAGGATGTGCTTCCTTTACCGGAATTGGTATTATACCATAATCTGTATTTGAAATTTAGACTGGCAAAGGTACTTAGATTTGAAGTCGGTGCTGACATGAGATACTTTACTCAATATTATGCTCCCGACTATGCACCAGGCATCGGACAATTCAGCCTGCAAAACAAAGAGACCCGATATAAGCTAGGAGGCTATCCTTTAGTCAACGGATACATCAACCTACATTTGAAACGTACCCGTATCTTCTTACAGATGTATAACCTGATTCAAGGGGAAGGAGAAAAGAGTTATTTCGACATTCCTAAATATCCGCTGAACCCACGCTTGTTCAAGATGGGAATCTCTTGGTACTTTTTCGACTAAAAAAAGAAAGCCATGATTCGAAAAAAGATAATAAAATACCTCATACTGTCTAGCTGCATAGCACTAGGCATCGTATGGGTAGGTACATATAAAGATTCCATCACTTCCCAGACCGCCCCACGCTCCTATCAGGAAATCATTGAATCGGGAGTGCTAAGAGCGGTTACAGAATACAATGCGGTGAGTTATCACATAGAAGATGATACAATACAGGGATTCGACTATGAACTATTGCAGCATTTTGCAGAAAGCAGAAAACTCAAACTTGAAGTAACTCCGGTTATGAGCATCCAGAAAAGGATGAAAGGTATACAAAGTGGAGAATATGATTTGCTGGCAGCCGGAACAGCTATCACCGCCCAACTAAAAGATTCGCTGCTGTTTACTCATCCGCTACTTTTTGGGAAGCAGGTTTTAGTACAAAGAATTTCACAAAAGCCTGAAGATTCTTTGCTCTATGTAAAGAACCAGTTAGATTTGGCTCACAAAAAACTTCACGTACCTCAACATTCTCCTGCATTACTCCGTCTACACCATTTGATGGAAGAGATAGCTGACACAATCTATATCGAAGAAGTGAAAGATTATGGGTCAGAGCAACTTATCGCAATGGTAGACGGTGGAGATATTGACTACACCGTTTGTGATGAAAGTATAGCCAAAGCAGCCTTAACCAATTTCCCTAAATTGGATATCCATACCGATATTGGATTCACACAACTTTATGCATGGGGGACCAACAAACAATCTGTGAGCCTACGTGACACACTGAATATTTGGCTGAAAAAATATTCCCAAACCAAGAAATATAAGAAACTATATCATAAATACTATCATTAAAAGATAAACTCTTCCATGAACAAACTGAAAAAAGTACAATGGGGCTTTATCGGCTGCGGCGAAGTAACCGAAAAAAAAAGCGGACCAGCCTTCAACATGATAGAAGGCTCTAAAGTTGTAGCGGTTATGAGCCGAGATGAAGAAAAAGTAAAATCATATGCCAACCGACATAATATCCCAAGGTGGTATACTGATGCACAGGAACTGATTGGAGACGAAGATGTAAATGCAATATATATCGCTACTCCTCCTTCTTCACATGCCACCTTCGCCATCATGGCTATGAAAGCAGGAAAACCGGTGTACATTGAAAAGCCAATGGCTGCCAGTTATGAAGACTGTGCACGAATTAACCGCATCTCACAGGAAACTGGAGTGCCTTGTTTTGTGGCTTACTACCGCCGATACCTCCCTTATTTCCAAAAAGTACGCCAACTGGTAGACGACGGTGAAATAGGAAATGTAATCAACATCCAAATTCGATTTGCGCAACCTCCACGTGATTTAGACTACAACACCAAAAACTTGCCGTGGCGTGTACAACCGGATATTGCAGGAGGCGGCTACTTCTATGATCTTGCTCCTCATCAGCTTGACCTATTGCAAGATATGTTTGGATGTATTCTTGAAGCGGAAGGCTACAAAAGCAACCGAGGCAAACTCTACAAGGCAGAAGATACCATCAGTGCATGCTTCAAGTTTGAATCAGGATTACCTGGTTCTGGCTCATGGTGCTTCGTGGCACACGAATCTGCTAAAGAAGACCGTATCGAAATTATCGGTGATAAAGGAATGATTTGTTTCTCGGTATTCACCTACGATCCGATAGCTTTACATACAGAACGAGGTCGCGAAGAAATCCTTCCACCAAACCCTCCGCACGTACAGCTTCCTCTTATCAAAGCAGTAGTAGAGCACCTGCAAGGAAAGGCTATCTGCACTTGTGACGGGATTAGCGCAACGCCGACCAACTGGGCTATGGACCGTATTCTAAACAAACTATAAAACCAACAAGATGCTATCTTCTAAAGGTAGCATCTCCTTTTATTTAATTTCAATGAAGACTTTGTTTTACAGCCTTATATTATTATTGCTTACATGTGCAAATCTGAAAGCACAAGACTTAGAAAAACCTACTTTCTTACAGCGGGCTGCAAAACTGTTCAGCGAAACAGACAGTAACTACATTGCTCCCAACAAGTATAATTTTACATTTATGGTAGAACAAAGTTTTTGGCATGAACGATATCGCTTGAGAACACGCCACACCCCACAAAAACAAAGTATCGGATTTGCACCGTCGCCAACTCCCAAGATTGGACTTTATTTCGGATGGAGATGGATCTTTCTAGGCATTTCATTCAATATTCCCGGACTGACAGAAAAAAGAAAAGAAGGAAAAGAAAAAAAGGAGTTTGTACTCAATCTCTACAGTGCACGTGTCGGATTGGATTTATATTACAGGAAAACAGGAAACAATTTCCACATCACATCTTACTCAAATTTTAACCTTCCAGATACCTATGATGGAAAAGACTTTGAAGGCTTGCATAGTAAAATCGCCGGATTTAATGCGTATTGGATTTTTAACAGTAAACACTTCTCGTATCCGGCAGCTTATAGTCAAAGCACTAATCAAAAGAGAAGTTGCGGCTCATTGATGACTGGTATATCTTATTCCAATCACGACATATTCTTTGACTATACTAAATTGCCTCCAGAAATGATACAGCATATACGCCCTTCACTCAAGTTCAATCGTTTAAGGTACAATGACTTCAACATCAGTTTCGGCTATGGGTACAATTGGGTATTTGCCAAGAACTGCCTGCTCAACCTTTCACTAATGCCAGCCATTGCCTATAAAAAAGCGAAAGCTGATGGAATTGAACTCTCTGAACAGGATGACGATCACTGGCTGTATTGGACAAAAGACCTGAACTTCGACTTGATAACTCGTGCAGGAGTTGTATGGAACAACAGTAAATACTATGTAGGAGCCTCTCTTGTTGTCAATACTTACGACTACCGAAAGAACCGGTTTGCCATGACCAATTCATTCGGCAGTCTTCGCATCTATGCAGGGTTCAATTTTTGGAAGCGTCGGGAGTTTCGTCAGAAACAGTAGATATTTGCGGACGCATACTGAACTCACAGCCGCAATAGCGCTGATTATAGAATTGATATTCTCTGATAATAGCCGCTCTCCGCTCATTCAGTCCACCTTTTTTCCAGTTCTGCCCCCACCAAAAGACATCCGGAAATTCCGAAACAGCAAACTCACCCGCCTCGTTAATCTGCTCCATGCTCTTCCAGCGTGATGAAGCCAAAGTAGTAGTAATGACCTTGAAACCATGCTCATGGGCATAACGTGCAGTTTCTTTCAAACGCATCTTGAAGCATTTCAGACAACGCCCCCCACGCTCCGGCTCATGTTCCAACCCCTTTACCGTACACAACCATTCTTCATGGTCATAATCGGCATCAATTATATCCAACCCCAAAGAAAGAGCATAGCGGGTACACTCGTCCTTACGAATCATATACTCTTCCAAAGGATAGATGTTAGGGTTACAATAATAAATGGTAGGACGTACCCCATGCTGCATAAGACATTCTATGATAGCCGAAGAACAAGGAGCACAGCAAGTATGAAGCAATACTTCTGTAGCTTCTCCCGGAACTTCAAGTACAAACTTTTTCTTTTTCATCTTTCTATTATATGTTTAAACACTAATCAATAGTCTTTTCTCCACCAAATAACGGACGAAGAAATTCCGGAACATCCACCCCCTTCTGCCTGATACCCTGCAAACAGGTCAACGCATCTTCAGTTAGAGTAAATAGCATCTGACGCTTGTCTTTCTCCCCCAGCTGACGTTTCAACAATCCTCTTTTCTCCACAGCGCCAATAATTTTGGAAATATGTGAAGGGTTCAAACCTGTACGCTCCACTATCATGCTAGCAGTAACTGTTTCCTGCCCGATACTACATAGCACCATTGCTTCCTTCAAGGAAACACCATGCTCTTCTACCAACTGAGATTCCAACTGAGAAAAAGCCAAAAGCAAATCCCTCATGACGCAAATACAATTAATCTTTTCCATTCTGTACATTCATAGCGGAAAAGACCGGACGACTTTCTCCAGCCGCCCAGTCTCACCCAATATTAAAACCAATTTATTCTTTTACATGAACAAGTTCACATTCGACTGCTCGGCACGCTCCATGTAAGTAGCTACGCCACCAACAGTCACATTATCAAGCAACTCGTCACGATGCACCCCCATCACATCCATCGACATTTGACAGGCAATAAATTCCACTCCATTGTCGATAGCCTGCTGGCGGAGAGATTCCAATGAATCTACTCCTTTCACTTTCATCAGATAACGCATCATGCGAGAACCCATTCCAAACATATTCATCTTTGACAACTTCAACGACAAAGAACTCGACGGAAGCATCATTCCGAACATACGCCCAAAAATATCTTTCTTCATCTTAGGCTTCTTCACCTTCTTGATAGTATTCAATCCCCAGAACGTGAAAAAAATTGTTACCTTCTGTCCGGTTGCTGCTGCACCGTTTGCCAAAATAAAGGTAGCCAAAGCCTTGTCCAAATCATCGTTGAACATGATAAAAGTCTTTCCTTTGGCTGAAATATCCGTTTTCAAAGCTTCCGCAGCACAAGGAGTTGACTTTTCTATCAACACTTTATAAAATCCTGCGCCTGCCTCAGATTTCAAGAACTTGTTTCCTGTAGAACGGCACCACGACTCCGCATCACGAGGGAATCCAGCATCTGTAGCTTGAATTTCCAAACGGTCGCCAGCTCTCATTTCCTCTACTGTTTTCTTCAACTTCAGTATAGGGCCAGGACACTGTAACCCACAAGCATCTACCGTAAGCAATTTTGCATCCGAAGGCGACACAATACTACAAGCACTCGAATCCTTTTCCTCTTGAACCTTCATTTTCGTATCAGTCCATTGAGGGGTAGTTACCTTTGCCACCGCAGCCTTATAAGTCTTCAGTCCTCCTACCAGATTTCTCACTTCAGAGAAACCATTTTCCTTTAATATATTAGAAGCCAGGTAACCTCTCAGTCCAATACCACAATACAAATAAGCCGGCTTATCGGTAGGAATCTCCTTCATGCGTTCTCTCAACTCATCCAACGGAATATTGATGGCTCCAGGTATTCCTCCTAATGCAAACTCATCGGCAGTACGTACATCAACCAATGTTACCTTCGATAAATCGGCTTGTTGCAATTCCCTCCAATACAGAGGAATCACCTTTCCGCTTAATATATTCCCGGCTACATAGCCAGCTACTGCTACTGGATCTTTTGCCGACGAGAAAGGCGGAGCATAAGCGTGCTCCAAGCAAGTCAAATCATAAACCGTACCTCCGCGCTTGATAACCAGCGCAAACTCATCAATGCGCTTATCTACACCATCATACCCAACAATCTGTGCTCCGTATAATTTACCGTCTACAGGTGAAAAAGTAACCTTAATATCCATTTGTGATGCTGCCGGATAATATCCTGCATGAGATCCAGAGTGGATAGTAGCCGAAAGATATGGAATATCCATCTGTTTCAGTCGCTTGGCTGGCAAGCCGGTAGAAGCAACCGTTTGATCGAAAACTTTGGCGATGGCAGTACCAATAGAGCCTTCATACCGCACTCGGTTGCCAAAGACCATATTGTCGGCTACGATACGCGCCTGACGATTAGCTGGACCAGCAAGGAAATTTAGCCACGGCTTTCCAGTCACTGGATGCGGGTACTCAATGGCATCTCCCACTGCATAAACATGCTCATCGGAAGTCTGCAAATATTCATTGACATAGATTCCTTTCATCTCACCCAACTTCAGCCCGGCTTCTGTAGCCAAACGAGTTTCAGCACGCACTCCAATCGACAAGATAACCAAATCTGCATCCAGATTAATTCCCGAACGAAACTTCACCTTCACCCCTTCAGACGTTTCTTCAAACGATTCTACAGCCTGTTCCAAATATAACTTTACTCCTTTTTGCAGCAAATGCTCATGCACCAATGCCGCCATGGAATAATCTACCGGTCCCATCACCTGATTGGCCATTTCCACCACTGCCACTTCCGCACCAGCATGTTGCAAGTTTTCAGCCATCTCCAAACCTATAAAACCACCGCCCACAATAACAGCACGCTTCACCTTGTGCGATTGCATATACGACTTGATACGGTCAGTATCTGCCACATTTCTCAAAGTAAAGATTCCTTTAGTGTCAATACCTGGCAACGGCGGACGGACAGGAGAAGCGCCCGGAGAAAGCAGCAATCTATCATAACTTTCCGAATAAGTCTTTCCATCGGATGTGACAACTGTTACTCGACGCGATGCCACATCAATGGCAGTTACTTCCGAATGAGTGCGCACATCTATATTAAAACGACGGCCGAAAGCCTCCGGTGTTTGCACAAAAAGACGGTCGCGGTCGTT
This sequence comes from Phocaeicola sp., assembly GCA_029257865.1. Taxonomy (GTDB): domain Bacteria; phylum Bacteroidota; class Bacteroidia; order Bacteroidales; family Bacteroidaceae; genus Phocaeicola. Next base: position 14,292 of record JARIAN010000138.1, on the reverse strand, counting down.
AATGACTCCACCCAAATAATAAGGCAAACCACAATTGGCATAAGATATATGCGCTCCCTTTTCAAATAGAATGATTTCTGCCTTCTCTGTATTTCTGCGAATACGAGCTGCTGCAGTAGCTCCACCGGCAACACCTCCTACAATAACTATCTTCATATTACAAAAATTTTCCTTTACATTTATTTTCCATAAGAAACTATTGCAAAGAAAATACATTTTATCATAAGAAGAAAATTTCCAGTGGAAAATATATCCGTTTTAATCTTTATTAAGGAAAGTCCCCCCCCAAATGTGAATCAACCACCCGCTGAAAAGCGATTCTAGGTGTCCCATTTGCTACATAGATAATGCCGCAACGTTGAAAACCGACCTTCATCAACAACTGCTGCATCACCCGATTATCGGTATGGGTATCCACTCTCAAGTTTGAACATCTGGCTTCCGACCAAGCAAGACAAGCATCAAACACCCCATGACAAGTACCATCGGATGCCAATCGGTGAATCACTGCATACGGCTCATCATTCAACCACTCACCGCCTTCTATCACAGTATAATTAGGATCCGGCTCCTTGATATAACAAAATGTAGCTACAACCGTATGCCTGTTTTCCTGTTCCATCACATAGCAATGCCCACTACATATCCCATCTTCCACCAACTTACGTTCCGGATAGCCGTTAATCCATTGATTCGGGTTTCCGGTAACTTTCATAAAATTACGCGCTACCTCAAATATCTCCATCAGACGATCTGTATCAGCCAATGTTGCCCGACGGATTTTTAAGTTGCTATTCTCCATAAATCTATATTTTCTTTATTTTGTCAAATATTCATATCTTCAGAAACTTCCACTACATTATTAACTTTAGAAGCAGCCTTCTTGCTCTGCAAAATCACAATCACCACTGAAATGATAACTAGTAACAACCCGACTAATGTAGACCAAGTGAAATCTTCATCAAAATGCAACACACCTATCAATACGGCTGTAAGCGGTTCCATCGAACCTAAAATGGAAGTCATGGTAGAGCCAATGTTCTTGATGGCCAAAATTAACGTAAGGTTAGAAACGACTGTAGGAAGCAATGCCAACAACAGAAAATCTCCCAACAGATAGCCATCACGTATCGGCTCTATCTGCCCGGCAGTAACAAAAGAAAAGACAGCAAAAATAATCGACGCACAACATAGCACATAAAAAGTAAGCACCATTGAATCAATCTTGGACGCCTTGCTTTTCATCACACCCACAATGTAAAAAGCATAAGAAAACACCGTGATACCGACATAGAACAGTCCTCTAGATGCATTGACAGCAGTACCATCACTACTGACCATTAAAGCCACTCCACACAACGACATTACAATAGAAACAAATATCCAAATGGAGTTTGTTTCCTTAAATAAAAAGACCATGGACAAAGTAACTACCAACGGATAAAGAAAATGCACCGTAGTAGCCAATCCTGTTGGGATATAATTATAAGAAAGAAGTAGCCACATAGAAGTGCAACCATACAAGAAGCCCAATATGACTACCATCCCCAAACTGCGCACCGGTATCTTGAATTGCTTTCGTAAACAAAGATTCAACAAACCCATCATCACGGCTGAAAAGCCCATACGATAAAAAAGAATCGAAGAAGAAGACATTCCCGCCTGCAGCGGAATCAATGAAAACAATGGCACCAAGCCAAAAGTAGCTGAAGATATGATGGCAAACAATATGCCTTTAAAATTATTCATTGTGAAAGAGATTTATTTTCCGAAATGCAAAGTTATAACAAATTCGTATCTGCTATCTTCTTAAATCCTAAAAATCGAAAACTCAACTTCATAAATCTTTCAAAAAAAAATAGCCAATAGCTTTCTCTTATCAAATTTATGCTTATCTTTGCGACATCAAAACCTAAGGGGCATTAGCTCATCTGGCTAGAGCGCGACACTGGCAGTGTCGAGGTGGCGAGTTCGAGTCTCGCATGCTCCACTCCTTATATGATGATTTATCCTTTTCCTCTTTCGTCATCATCTTTTCCAATATACATCTATCTCTTACCGAATTGAGTTCTGAAAAGAAACTCTCAAGCGATTTTACATTATATCCGATTCTTCCTTTGTAAAAAATACCTAACTTTGCCTATCAGTTAAACATTTTACATAAACAATAATGAAAACACTAAAATCTCTTGCACTTATCATTGTGCTATTTGCATTCGCTCCTTTTGCCGCCAATGCTCAAACTAATGCAGAAATCATGAAATGGACTCTTGCCAGAAGCTGGAGCAACGGATTTAAGGCTTTACCTGATGTATGCACCAACCTCAACGAGTTTTACGACCAGTATCACAAAAACCAAGAACAATGGGATGCAATGTTTCAATGGCTAGCCACTCATGACCTGACAAAAATAGCTGCCGGACGTCATAATATAGAAGGCTCCAACCTGGTAGCATCGGTAGAAGATACCACCAATGACCCTTTGGAAAAACGTGTTGCAGAATCTCATTTCAGCCACATTGACTTCCAGTTTGTAGTAAAAGGCACTGAACGATTTGGCTTGCCAGACCATGACTACACTTTCCCTAGCCGGCCTTACAAACCAGATTTTCAAGCTTACTCATTTGAAAAAGATAAGGTGATGTTTATAGACTCCACTCCAAACCGATTCTTCCTTTTCTTTCCATCCGACTGGCACATCGCCAAAGTTCAGACCGATGAAGGACCTCAAGATATCAGAGTCATTGTAATCAAACTCGATTACATCAAATAATCACACAAAAAAACATCCGACAGCTGGAAAGCCAACTGCCGGATGTTTTTCATCCTCTAATCACTTTGAATTTGTTCGCAATGAATGATGTCCGTCAATTGGGAACTCCTTTCCAGACCATGCTTTCTGAGAAGTCCAAGGAGCAGCAGGATCAGTCCAAAAAGCATCTGTTGGACTTAATCCGAGCGGCATAAACACCAATGAAGTCATATACAAACTTCCATTATTTGTATAATAATTCGACAGATTAGGCTGGTGGCCAACAAATCCAAGTCGTAAAAAGTTCTCTTCATCAAAGTTTCCTTCTATCGAAAACATATTTTTCATTACAGCAGTCAATGCACTTCTCACCTGACCATTACTCAATCCTTCAGGCAGACCATATTTCCAAGCAGCCAAGGCCAAAGACTGGAATGCGCCCATACGATATACTACAGAACGGCCAAAGGCAGGATAAGTACCTTCCGGAGAAATCAATCTTTCAATAAAAGAATTAAAACGTTGCATACGTTTAATTGCCAAATCAAGACTGACCGTAGTCCAGAACTTATACTTCTTGCAAGTTTCCAATATTTCTACATACATCGGATGAATGACATAGGAATTATAATAATCCAATGCAAACTCAGGTCCATCACTATACCATCCATCACTCAGATACCACTCATTGATTTTATTTACAGATACCGACAATACATAATGGTCAACTTCCTCTCCTACAGAAAGCAAGAATGATTCAATCATCGCTCTAAACAGCAGCCAATTGTTATAAGCAGGACGAATAACACGCAGTCCTTTGAAACATTCGATATATCTTTCTCTTGTCACTTGGTCCAACTGTTCCCAAGTAGCCTCAGGAGCACGTAAAAAGCTTTCGGCCAAATAAGCCGCATCCACCAGAATTTGAGCCTCTCCTTTCCATAACAAATAATCAGGATTTTTCGGATCTACCGCATTTTTATAAGACTGAATAGCCCATGTTTTCAACTGCTTACGCATTTTTCCTTCTTTAGTATCATCCTCCGGCAATGATAACCAAGGAGAAATCCCTGCCATCAAACGGCCAAAAGTTTCCAAATAAGCAACTTTCTGATTTCTTCCATCCCAAGTAGGACTTAATTCCAGATGCATGTTTTTCTGCAACTCGCCTTTACTCATGTTTTCCAAAACAGGTTGAGCTATTTTAAAGCATAATTCACTCCATACCTCACGGTCTGATACCGTCTGTACTGTCTTCTTTCGTCCATAAGTACTAACCAAAGGAAGTACCAAGAAAATCCAAATAATAATTCTTGTTTTCATCTTATTAAATTAATTAATATTACGCAAATTCATAGAAAAAAAGTCCCCAAAGAACCAATAACCTTGATTTGTCAAAAGCCAATACAAAAAACTCTATCAATACAATTTTTATTTACAGGCGATAAAGTTACTCATATTTCTCAGATACCAATATACTCACTGCTCAAAAAAATATTATTACCTACTACATATTCAAAAAAAGCTCGCTATTGACTTGTCGTCATCAATAACGAGCTATCTTCTATCCATCAGAAGCAATAGGTCTATAGTTAAGATTTAAAACCAATTACCATCCCGGATTATTAGGAAGCAAATTAGGATTCTTATCTATTTCAGACTGAGGAATAGGCCATAGATAGTCCCTGTCTCTAACTACTCGAGTATAATATTTGCTTCCAGTAAATCCCTTCACATCCCCATTCAATGTTTCCAAAAGTTTCCAACGCTTCATATCACTGAAACTCAATCCTTCTGCAGCAAATTCAACAGCACGTTCATGACGAATACGAGCAAACACTTCATCTTTAGAAGTTGCTTTCAACCATTCAGGACCGCTATTCAAACCAGGCATACCAACACGCGCACGAACCTTATTTATAAATTCTACAGCTTTGCCCTGATTGCCGTTTTCCATTTGATTATAACATTCAGCAAGCATTAAATAAACATCGGCCAAACGGATAATAGGAAAATTGATAGGAGTGTCGGCTCTGTTGTTGATTGCCCCGCCCATATTGCCTTCAGCTACAAATTTACGCCACAAATACAATTCATAATTACCATTAACACGAATAAAACCATTATTTTCATGAGTTTCCCCTTTCTTAGCTGTAATAACATATTCAGTTCGCTTTGGAGCATTTTTAACCCAGCCGTCAAAGAATGTATAAGGCAGAATCAAAGAGGCTTTCATTCGAGGGTCACGATTATCATACATTTCCAATAATTTCTGACGAACCTCGGTGTATTTTTCCACACTTTTCTTATCGCTAGATAATACAGAATAGAATGTAGCCTTTTTAACCTCATTGCTTTCATTGAATCCCGGAATAACTTCATTCCAATCAAAAGGTCTACCATCTTTCCATTCATAACTATCCACCAAAGATGTAGATGCCATTACATTATTCCAACAGCTACCATAAGCAGCACGTGTGCCCATATAAAAAGTTGTTGGCATACCAAAATCCTGACCAACACCACCAATGTTCTGAACAGCGAAAATCATTTCGCTACTTTCATCACCACCAGGTTTAAACAAATTAGCATAATCAGGATAAAGTTCAAACTTCCCATACTTACCTTGCACAATAGCCTCAAAACATTGAGCTGCTTCTTTATATTGCTGAGCAAACAATAAGACCTTTCCTTTCAATGCCATAGCGGCACCTGCAATAGCACGTCCCTTATTAGGACCATCCCACTCCATAGGCAAATGATCTTTGGCATTATCCAAATCAGCCAAAATAAATTCTCTTACTTTTTCTACTGAGCTTCTTGGTTCCATCATGTTCATAAAATCCTCTGCAATCACAGTCGACTCATCATAAACAGGCACAGGGCCAAAGAAATCCAACAATGTAAAATAATACAATGCACGTAAAAATCTTGCTTCGCCTTTATATCTAGCCTTCAACTCACCACTCATGTCACAACGATCTACATTCTGAAGCAACAAATTAGCACGAGCAATACCTTCATATAATTTTTTAAACTTATTTACGACTAAACCAGAGGTAGAAGTATAAGTTCCTTTGGCTATCTGATCGTAAGCTGCGGGGTCGTATCCACTACCAATACCTCCCAAACAATCAAAACCAAACTGACGCCCAAAAACATCATCTGAAGGTAACATATTATATATACCCATCATAATTTGATCTGCATGATCTTGAGTCTTCCAAAAGGTACCCACACTTAACTGGTCTTCTGGATATACATCCAATTCATAACAACCAGTTGTAAGACTCATAAACGCAGCCAATGCTGCAATATATCTATATTTTTTCATTGCCTTATTGTTTTAAAAGCTAAGATTAACACCTAAAACCACACTCTTCATAGCTGGGTAATCAACGGATGCACCCATTTCCGGATCAAATCCCCTGAAAGAAGTAAAAGTAAAGAAATTCTCCAAACTACCATAAAAACGAACTCGCTCCAAAGAAGCGCATTTAGTCCATTTAGAAGGCAATGTATAACCAATCTGAATATTTCTAATCTTCAAGAAAGACAAATTTTCCAAATAGAAATCACTCATTTGCTTGTTCTTTTGATTACTATACTCCAATAAACGAGGATAGGTCGCATTTGTTCTGCCTTCGTACCATCTGCCATCAACAACCTCTTTATTCAACTGATATCCATAACGAACACTAGAGGTATTGGCCAAATCATTCTGCCAATAAACTTTAGCGCCAGCCTGTCCCTGTAACAAAACAGCGAAATCGATTCCTTTATAGGAAGCGGTAAGATTCAATCCAAACTGAAACTTAGGATTAGGACCATCGCTCACAATCTCTCTATCGTTCAAGTCTACGATACCATCACCATTGATATCCTTATAAAGCAAATCACCTTTTTCTGGAGTGCCGAATGCTGCAAACGGATTAACTTTCTTACCATCTACAACAGGAGCATTATCTATCATCTGCTGCACCAAAGCCAAATCCTCATCGGTTTGAATAATGCGATCATAACGAAGCAGGTATTGAGAATTGATAGGGTGACCTTCCCAAATAATACTAGCACCATTATAAGTAATTCCCCCCTTATCTTTTCCTTTATACTTAGTAACTTCATTCTTCACATAAGTGAAGTTTCCATTTACAGAATAATGAAATTTACCTATATTGTCTTGCCAACCTAATGAAAGTTCTACACCTTGATTCAATACTTCAGCACTATTCTGCTTTGGAATAGCTGCCGTTCCATGAACATCTGGAGCCGGAAGGTTAATCAAGATATCTTTAGTCTTTTTGTGAAAGTAATCAATAGTTCCCGTCAAACGACTATTAAAGAATCCAAAGTCCAAACCTACGTTAGTCATATAAGTAGATTCCCAAGACAAAGCAGGGTTAGCCAATCGTCCTTGTGCCAAACCTAATGCTAATGAATTATTCAAACAATAGTTGAATGGATTTCCATCGGTCTTATTAGCATATAAAGCCAAAGCATCATAATTACCTACCGCATTATTTCCTAATGAACCATAAGAAAGTCGCAGTTTCAAACTACTCAAGCCTTTATCCAGCAACTTTTTCATAAATTTCTCCTGGTCAACACGCCATGCAAAAGAAGCTGACGGGAAATAACCAGTACGATTAGATTTCAAGAAACGTGATGACTGGTCAGCTCTTAAATTCACTTCCAACAAATACTTCTGATCCCAATCCAAATTCACACGACCAAAATAAGAACGCATAGCCCATTCTGCACTAGAACCACCGGCAGAAGCATCACCCACTGCACCATTCAATACTCCCAAACTTGTATCAATCATATCATACTTAGAAGCAGAGAAGTTATGAGAACGATATTTTTCTTGACTTGCTCCTAACATTGCATTAATCCCCAATCTGTCATCAACTACACGAGTCTCATAACGTGCCACAATATCATTGAAGAAACGCTCCACTTTTCCATCATAATTTGAAATTTGACTTTTTCTCTTATTAGAGAATGTAGCTCTTTCTTCTTTAAAATTCCAGCCATCTACAAAGATAGGTTTTGACTTACGTTCCTCATCTACAAATTCATAAGAGTAAGAGCCTGTTAACGTAAAACCCTTAAATGGCTTCAATGTTCCAATAAAACGAGAGCGCATATTGGTTTTACGGATACCACCCGCCACAGTATTTAATCGCATCAAAGGATTATTCCCTGCTGCCTGGGCATCATCTTCTGAATTGTTCATCGCACCAAATCGTCCATCTGGAGCTCTGAATACCATACCAGGTGTTGTTGCAGAGGCGAATTTAAACACATCACTGACTGTACTTCCCGAACTTTTATATTTAGCTGCCGGATCCATGTTAGATACATATCCGTTTACTTGAGCAGTAATATTCAACCATTTTTTCACATCTGCCGACATATTCAATCGTGCATTATATTTCTCAAAACCCGTGTTTTCCATCACACCCGGATTATTTTGGTACCCAAAAGATGAATAGAATTTAATTTTTTCACTACCACCGCTCAAAGACACAACATGATTATGTGCTACTGAAGAATCAAATGTTTCATCCAGCCAATTCGTATTCGGATATCTCAACGGATCACGCCCTCCATCTGCTCGCCATTCATCAATCACTCCTTGAGAGAACTTAGGACTAGAATTCGAATTCAAATAGCCCTCGTTTATCAACTCCATATAATCGGCATAGTTCGAAACCGGATCCATATGGTCAGGTATCGAAGTTGAAACAAATGACACATATCCATTATAATCCAACTTGATATTGCCCGATTTTCCTTGCTTAGTTGTGATTAATATAACACCATTAGCAGCACGAGAACCATAAATTGCAGCAGATGCAGCATCTTTCAAAATAGAAATAGACTCAATATCTTGAGGATTGATTGTATTAATGCCAGCCTCTGCACCATCAATAATTACCAAAGGGTCTGAATTATTCAAAGTACCTTGACCTCTGACCTTGATAGAAGCATTATCATTACCCGGCTGATTGCTATTGCTCATCACACTAACCCCGGCAGCCACACCAGCTAAGGCTTGAGAAACGTTTGTGATAGGACGGCTCTCCGTTAATTCATTTACATTAATAGAAGAAACTGAACCAGACATGTTGACTTTCTTCTGAGTTCCATAGCCTACTACCACCACTTCTTCCAATGTTTCAGTATCCTCCTTTAAAACGACCCGAATATCACGAGTGGCCGAAGTAACCTTAACTTCCTGGGTTAAATATCCGATGTAAGAGATTTCCAATATAGAATTTAAAGGTACCTCTAGCGAAAAGCCTCCATCCATATCAGTAATCGTACCAATTGTTGTACCTTTTACATGAACATTGGCACCTATCACGGCACCATATTGGTCATTTACAACACCTTTTATGACCTTTGTTTGAGACACACTATTTACTGCATCGGCATGTGGAGTCATTGTTAGCACCGGCTCTGCCGAAACAATACAGGCAGATGCCATGACTACAGGAAGCAAGAATGCTTTCTTAGACAATAAAAAATTCAAATTCTGACTATTCCTCATAGCATTCGAAATTATTAGATTTAACAATATTACATATAATATATTTTACAGATTTAATCAACAGCTATTTTCTGTCTTTTTTATATAGCACCCTATCAAAACGATAGAGCCGTGCTGCCCGATGAGAAACCTTTTGTTCTTTCTCCTCCAATGGTATCACATACTCCATCTGAGACATCTTTTTATGAAAGTTTCTAGCATCTATATTTTTCCCACGAAGCAAATTATACAAAACACGTAATTGAGCAGCCGTAAACTTTCGAGGCAAAAGATTAAACAAAGCCATCAAATCAACTTCTACATAATGACAGATATACTTCACTGCCTCTTGTATAATCTGATTATGATCAAAGGCCAAAGATGGAATATCATCCAATGCCACCCATTGTGCCTGAAATCCAGCAACATCCAACTCCAAAGAACGGCTGATCTTCACTGCTGCCCAATATGCAATAGTAACAATACGTTCCACTTTTGCACTTTGAGCACGTTCAAGCCAATGCACATCTTTAGGATTTTTTGTCCGCCCTTTAGAACCAAAGGCCTTGAATTGCATCAAGTCTACATTTTTCAATCCTGTCAATTCAAAAAGGACGCGGCGGGCCGCCTCATCCAAATCTTCATCTTGATAAATCAAACTTCCAGGCAATTTCATGTCATGATAAGCCTCCCCATTCTCTTCACCATCACGCCGAATTAATAAAACCTTCAAATGCTTTCCATCAAACCCAACTACCACACAATCTACAGATATATGGTTATTTGCCAAAGGTACTAGTGTTTCTTTCATTGCTTCATCACTTTTATATGATGATGCAAAAATACATTATTTTTTTATTATTCCAATAATTTATCAACTATTTTCACCTTTACAATATAATAATTATCAGTAATATAAATATCATATATATAATGATAAGATAATACTTGTTATCATTATATATATGATTACATCCTTTTTTATCTAAACTTTATTTACCACTAAAAATGCTTTTGTAAAATCACCGCCAGTAACTAAGTTCCATCAATGTCATCCTTTTATAAAAAGAACCCTACATCTCTTTTTTTTAGTAATCGGTTGATAAAAATTAGCCGAGCCTAAGTAATGATTAAGTCTGCTTTAACCGACTTATTTGCAACTTTTAAATCTTAGTATAAAATTACTGAACCATTATATTTATTAGGCAAATATTACTCTTTTATACGTTTTATAACATTTCAACTAGATAAGATTACATCAATTAGAGAGGAAAAAGAGAGAATTTCTACCTGTTTTAGGAAGAGGAAACGAAATCATACTGACATTTTTAGGGAATCTTGTAATCATTTTGGGGAAAATATTTAATTGTTTTCGCTGAAATAATTAGAAGATTGGGTAAAAATATGCCGACGATCTGGAGGGAATGGTCAGAAGTCATCAAAAAACGGAAAGAGAAGGGGTGTATTTTGCCTTGATTTTACACTCTTTGGGTGAAAATAAAAGATGCCAAAATCGGACTTATCAATTTGATAAATAAGGAAATAGACGAAAAATAGAGCCGTGAGAATCCTTTTTTTGACAACACTCGAACACCAGCACATAAACAAGAGAGTATCAGACAGTCAGATTACATTTTTTAACAGTCAGTTGCACCCAAACGATTTACATCTCTCATAACAGTCAATAAAATGACAAACCTACTTGTTTGTTATTCCCTATTCATAAAAAATTTGCTAACTTTACTGCATCTATTTTTAACATCTCATTGATATGAAAGGCGTATTATTTACATTTTTAGGACTGACGGCTATTGGTACTTCTGCAATGGCACAGAAAATTTCTTTTAATGAAAAGGAGTATAATTTCGGTCTTATTCAAGAGAAAAACGGACAGATATCACACGATTTCACATTCCAGAACAAAGGGGACAAACCTCTCTCAATCAAGAAAATTATTACAGGATGCGGATGCACTTCCGTATTGTCTGACAAAAACATTTACGCTCCTGGCGAACAAGGAAAACTCAAGGTTACCTATCACCCGAAAGGAAGAAATGCGGAAAGTTTCAGTATCCCCATTGAAATCTTTACAAATGAAAAATTTTCTACCACTCTGACTATTACCGGAGAAGTAGAACTGGAAGAACATCCCTACTACAAAGCATTCAACCCTGACAAAGGGAAAAAGGCCAAATTTATCAAACAAAGCCCTAAAGATGACTTTGAGCTGATTTTACAACGTGTAAGAGAGCAACTCTATCATTCCGGACTAAACAAGAAGGCACTCAGCCATGCCCCACAATTGATGCTCCAACTAACCCCTGACGGAACATGGGATGAAATCGACTACAACTGCCTGTTCAGAACGAATTGGGAACCTTTAATCCATCTAGAAAATGTAAGGCTGCTAGCTATCGCATACACTAATCCTCAGTCGGAACTATATGGCAACAAAATACTTTACAAAGCCATCAAACAGGCCTTGCAGGCATGGTTGGAGCGTAAGCCGAAGTCGGACAACTGGTGGCACAACAAGATCTCCGGACCTCAAGCAATGGCTGACATCCTGGCCTTGATGGAAGCCGGAACCTCTACACTACCTGCCAAAATAAAAGAAGGGGCCGTGCTCTTTATGGAAGACTGTGACCCAAGAAAATGGACCGGCGCTAACAAAATGGATATTGCCATCCATAATCTGGTAAGAGGATGTGTGCTGAAAAACGACAGTATAGTAGATATCAACGTAAAAGAATTTTTCCAGCCAGTATGCTTTACAGATTTTGAAGGCATCATGAAAGACATGTCTTATCAACAACACGGAAAACAGGTATATATCAGCGGATACGGAAAGGTTTTTGTAGACAATATTGTAAAAAATGCACCGCTTTTCCTTGATACAAAATTTGCTATGAAACCGGAAAAACGCAAGTTGTTCTCCGATTTTGTGAGAAATACCTACTTAAATGTGATGCGTTCCAGATATTGCGATTTCAGCATCTGCGGAAGAAGTGTATCGCGCGTGGATATCCTCGATTCGGGCACTTACGATGATTTGTTCACTAACATGAAGATGCTCGACCCTGAGCACAAACAAGTTTATGAGGATGCTGAAAAAAGATTCAAAACCCTAGACAGCACCATCGGGCGAGACAACAGAAACACACTCTTCTACTTGTCAGACTATATGCTGCACAACAGAAAGAACTACGACTTCTCCGTAAGAGCCGTATCTAAACGCACCTGCCGCTCAGAAAGTGGCAACGGAGAAAACTTGTTTGGAACTTTTGTGGCTGAAGGGGCTACTAACATCAGAGTGAATGGAGATGAGTATCTGAATATCTTCCCTGTTTGGGAATGGGACAAGATACCTGGAACCACCACGCCAAGTGGTGAAGTTGAAAACCATTTCGACTGGGGAGTAAGAGGAGTATCCGACTTTGTAGGAGGTGTATCTGATGGACAATACGGTGTAATGGCTTATGCCATGAATGATTTCCAGATGAAAGCCAACAAGGGATGGTTTATGTTTGATGATGAAATTGTATGTCTAGGGGCTGGAATCAACAGCAATAGTGGAAAAGAAATACATACTTCCATCAATCAGTGTCACCTGAAAGGACGCATTGATATGACTGAATGGAAAAAAACAACTACCACAGACTCCAATACTACTTACACTCATTATTCCCAAAAAGCAGTATTACATGACCATATCGGCTACTTCCTCCCAGAAGATTGCAACTTGAATATCAAGAATGGTATCCAAAAGGGTAAATGGAGTAAAATCAACTTTAATCAGCCCAACGAAGAAGTTAGCCTGCCTGTATTCAACATGTGGATTTCACATGGCGTCAATCCTACCAATCAAAAGTATGCCTATATCATTGTCCCAAACATTGAATCTGTCAACGCCTTAAAAGACTACAAACAGGATATCCTAAAGATAGAATGCAACGAACGTAACCTGCAGGCTGTAAGCAACAGTAAGCTAGATATGCTCCAAGCTATTTTCTTTGAAGCCGGAACGCTTAACTGTGATGACTACACCATCAAGGCTAACAAGCCATGTGTAATCATGATAAAAGGAATCAGCCAAGAGAATCCTGAAATATTAGTAGCTGACCCTACTCAACAACGGGAACTGAAAGTGGGTACAGATGTCACTTTTAATAAAAAATAAATCGAAACTCTTTTGGTTTCAATCATTCTACAATATAAGCATCATGAAACAACTATTTCTTTGCTTCATGATGCTTGTTTTACCCTTCCGACTAGCGTTTCATTCTTTCATCATCAGAAACTTCCGGTTCCCAATCTTCGTCAATCCAAGTAACCGGATTATTTTCATCATCAAGATAATTATCCTCACCTGCAGATGCTCCCGATATCGAATCCTGTTCCATATTCTCAATTTCAGAAATCTTGTCATCCTCCTCCAATTCCTGCCTATCATCTTCCACATCAACCATTTCGTCCAATGGATTAATCATCTGCGCATCCAAATTCATTTGCAATTCATCAATCTTTCGAGTAAACAATTCGTCTATAATACCATCAACCAATCCAATAGTAGGTACATAAATATAATTAGCCTTACAGAAAGCCGCTACAGACAAGAATATATAGGCCGCAGGTACAATCACATCAGCTCTGTCATACCTCAATTTAAACCGTTTTACACGTTCTTCCAAAGTCAAATGGCTCATTACCTGATAAATTTCCGCCAAAGATTTCACAGTAATACGCTAGTGCTGTTTATCTGGTTTAATTCCCGGATAGGCAAGAGCCAGCCTATTAACATCCAACTTTAAGCGATTCCACTCCTCTGCTTCTGTAGTACCACTGAGCACACGAATAGTACCTATATTATAAGAATAACTAGATACCAAATTCCCATCGACAAGCATATTGATTTCAGTACTTCCTCCGCCTACATCTACATACATGAAGTTTCCTTTTCGGTTACATAAAATATCAATTTTTATGTATAATAGACAAAACG
>JARIAN010000131.1 GCA_029257865.1 Phocaeicola sp. | reverse complement strand
TTATAATTCATGTTCTTTCAGATACTCCATGATATTGGCAGGAGGTCTTTCTCCCAACAATTCTTTTTTCATATAGTCCATATAAGGAGCCACATGCTTGAAGAACTGATAATATCCCCTGCAAAGGTAGTTCAACCCCTGCTCACCATCTGCAGTTTTCATAAAACGATTTTTAGGACAGTCACCGTTGCAAGCAAACAAAAACTCACACTCCTTACACTGCTTTGGCAAAGTACGTTGCTTGGCCAGTCCAAACTCCTGCTGACGCTCGCTATACATCATTTCCACCAAGGTCTTTTCATAAATGTTACCCAACTTAAACTCCGGGAATACGTAGTGGTCGCAAGAATACACATCTCCATTAAACTCCATCACACCAGCATGCCCACAAGTCTTGGCCATTGAACAAACTCCCGGCTGCTCTCCCACCCAATTAGCCAGGGTAGAATCGAATATCTGAATAAAGAATTGTCCTACATCGTTTCTCACCCATTCATCAAAAATAGTACAAAGGAAATTGCCCCACTGCTCTGGTGATACACAGAAATCTGCAAGTTTTTCATTCTCCTGCAACGGGGTAGCCAAATGACGACCATCCTGATGCTGACTGATTCTCTCTACAATAGGAGCAAACTGAAGATACTTACAGCCTATTTCTTTAAAGAAATGGTAGAAGTCAAGAGGGTAATCCGCATTGAAATCATTGACTACCGCCATCGCGTTCCACTCTACACCATGCTTTTTGAGAAGATTGATGCCGTGCATCACTTTTGTAAATGAAGGCTTTCCTTGCCGGTTCTTGCGATACTCATCATGAAATTCTTGAGGTCCGTCGATAGAAATGCCCACCAACCAATTATTTGCACGAAAAAACTCACACCATTCATCCGTAAGCAAAGTTCCGTTAGTCTGAATACAATTGTCTATCGTACGACCATTGGCATATTGACGCTGCAGTTCCATCACTCGCTTATAAAAAGAAAGAGGACGCATCAATGTTTCTCCGCCATGCCATGTGAAAAGTACTTGAGGCATAGTCTGAGAATTGATGTATTCACGAATAAAACGCTCCAGCAGTTCATCACTCATCACATATTTGGAACTATCTCTATATAAATTCAACTTCTCCAGATAATAACAATAATCACAAGCCAAGTTACAGACGGCACCCACAGGCTTCGTCATCACATATAACGGCTTCGCAAAAGGAGCAAAGGTTTGTTTCATAATAACACTAACATTACATAATTTTAGGGTGCAAAGAAACTAAATTTATGCATTAGAAACAAACAACCTAGTTGAAATACTTATATAGACCGGATTATCCGCTTCACATCCTCTCTGATACGCTGATATTGCGGAGAGTCTTTATAGTTCGTATTTTTATGAATCACCAATTCCACTCCCACCACACTTCGCTGGTAACTGGTCAGTTCATTATGCAGCTGCATATCATGCATAGCCAGGTCATGTATCTGCTGTTCTCTCTCTCTCCTAAGAACCGTACAAACAGGAACCAGCAGCCTCATCACTACATTATCCATAATATGGTGTCCTTGAATATACATATAAGTATTTTTAGGAGTTACACCAAGCTCTACAAATTCCTTCTTCATTGCTTCTATTTCCTTCAGAGCATCCGGATGTTTCTTTTCCAAATCCTTCAGTTTCCGTTCCACCTTACGAGCCATAATAACCAAGCTTTTTTCAGGATGATAAGTACTTACTTGGTCTAATTTAACAAAGGAACAAAAATCAAGCAATGAAAACTCTGACAAGATGTGCTTACGGTAAAACCATACCGACCAAACAAACAACGGATAAGCAATTTCGGAATACATCTGCATATAAGCAGGAAAATCAATCAGCAAATGGTCGTTCAAAGTGGCAGTCACACACACTTCATGAAGTCCTTCGGCATAACAATGAAAATTTTCAATAGCATAAGCATACGTTTGAAGCACATAAGGACAATTGTTGATATAATTAGAGGTGTGAGTAGAGCCTTGCAACAAATAATCATAGTCACTATCTACACAAGCTATCATATTACTACCCAGCTGACTGCCTAACTGGTTCATCAAAACTGTTTTCTTCCCCTTTGCCAGCGAACTGTTTGAAGGCAACATCACCTCAAAGTAATGTGTATCATCCTCAAATTCAGCTAAAAGAGAACGCCAAAAAGAGATATCATCATAACTTTCCACATAAGCCACAATCTTTTTCTTGGAGCGTTTAGGCTTCAAGCTATTGGCTGCACCTATATAAAGAGATGACAAGTTTTCAGTGAGACGCTTTCCCATAATTATATGATTTGGTGATGTCACTAACTTCTGTCACAGCATCCACCCAACCATTCATTATTACAGCAGGCGAATGAGTAGTAAGAATAATCTGCACATTAGGATTCAGCCCGCGGATTACAGAAATCAATCTTTCCTGCCATTCCACATGAAGCGACACTTCCGGCTCATCCATGAATAGAGCACACGACTGGTTGTCCTGCACCAACACAGTAAGCAGAATCACCAGC
This sequence comes from Phocaeicola sp., assembly GCA_029257865.1. Lineage (GTDB taxonomy): Bacteria > Bacteroidota > Bacteroidia > Bacteroidales > Bacteroidaceae > Phocaeicola. The sequence goes on along the minus strand of JARIAN010000131.1, from coordinate 19,696 downwards.
ATCTGTTTTTCACCCGATGACAATTGATAAGGAGTCAGGATATCCCCATCCTGCTCAAACTGAATTTCATTGCTGCTGCGTATGATTTTCTTTCCTGTTTCACTAAAGAGTTCATCAATCAGATTTTGAAATTTAGTCTTAGGAAGAGAAACTTCAGCAGCCTTAGTTTGATTTTCAATAACTCCACTGGTCAGCAGTTCTATGATACGGTTACCTATATTTACTTGATAGTCCAAATATCTTCTCTGAAGCTGATAAAGCTGCCAGTCCAGTTCTGTCTTCACATGCTGGTTGCCAATCTTTTCCAACAACCCTCCATTTATCAACGGACGGTCAAAGCTACGAATCACATCAAAATGAATAAAAGTGGCATCTTCTGGTGAAAATTCAAAAGACACTCCTGGTTTTACCCCATTTGTCAATGCTCCTCCTTGCATTTCATTCAAACTGCGTACCGAATTATTCAGAATCGTACTTTTTCCGATACCATTTACTCCACTCAAGATATTAACGTCAGCACGTAAATCCCATGAGATGTTCTTCCGGCCCCAAAGTCCGGTAATCTCTATGCGCTTGATATAGTCAGCTTGTTTCTTCATAATTGCTATGGAATTGAAGTTATTATAAACAAAAATAATGAATCAAAATGAATTAATCAATCATTACCTACCCTTTTTTCCGATTACTTTCTACCTTTGCAACTAGAACATAATCACCATTTTTTATTTCCATCTCTCTACTTGCAATATGAACAATTTTAAAAAAGAAGAAAAAAATCACATACAATCGCCAGTACTCTACCTTCAGCATCAATATGAACTGCTGAAAACAGAATATGCCTATGAAAAAACGCAATTTGAACAGCAAACCGAAGTAATGGGCATCGGACGGAAAATTAAAAGAGGCATGTGCTGGTACCCCTTGTCGATAGGCAGAAGCTACTACAACTCACTAAACCAACTGGTTGTTGAAGTGGTGCGCAGCGAAGACAAGGAAATTGAGCATCAGTTTGAATATGGACGACCTGTATGTTTTTTCAAACAAGATGCCACCGGAAAACTGCATTACCTGAAATTCATCGCCACTGTGAGCTATGTAGACGAAGACCGGATGATAGTGGTTCTTCCTAATGCAGAAGCATTGGCAGAACTGCAAAATCACGACTATCTGGGTATACAGCTATATTTTGATGAAACCAGCTATCGTCTAATGTTTGAAGCATTGAAACAGGTTATTTCAGCCAAAAACAATCGTTTGGCCGAGCTACGAGATATCTTTCATGGCTCTACTCCCACTTCTATCTATTCTTTCCAACCGGTGCGCTTCCCTTGGCTGAATGCCACACAAGAAGAAGCCATCAACAAAGTAATGCATGCTAAAGATGTAGCCATCGTACACGGTCCTCCCGGAACAGGGAAAACAACCACTCTTGTAGAAGCTATCTACGAAACACTCCACCGAGAAAATCAAGTTCTGGTTTGCGCACAAAGCAATATGGCTGTCGACTGGATTAGCGAAAAACTGACCGACCGTGGAGTCAGTGTATTACGACTCGGAAATCCAACCCGAGTCAATGATAAAATGCTTTCATTTACTTATGAGCGGAAATTTGAATCGCACCCTGACTACTCTCAGTTATGGAGTATCCGAAAAGCCATACGTGAATTATACCAAAAAATCCGCAATGCCAGCAATAAAGAGTCTGTACGCACCAAAATCAATTCACTGAAAGAACGTGCCGATGAATTGGAAATACGCATCAACGAAGCCCTTTTCTCTGAAGCACGAGTGATAGCCTGCACTCTTACCGGAAGCGCGAACCGATTACTTATCGGGCAGAAATTCGGTACGCTATTTATCGATGAAGCAGCACAGGCTCTAGAAGCTGCATGTTGGATTGCTATACGTAAAGCCGATAGGGTAATACTTGCAGGCGACCATTGTCAGCTGCCACCAACGGTCAAAAATCCGGAGGCTCTCCGCGGAGGCTTGGGAGATACTTTGATGCAATGTATTGTAAAAAACAAGCCAGCAGCAGTTTCTCTTCTCAAAATCCAATACCGAATGAACGAAGAGATTATGAAATTCTCTTCCGAATGGTTCTACAATGACATGCTGAAATCTGCTCCTGAAGTAAAATACAGAAGTATCCTTGATTTTGACACTCCAATCGAATGGATCAATACAGAAGATACGGAATGCAATGAAGAGTTTGTGGGAGAAAACTATGGGCGCATCAATAAAGCTGAAGCCGAACTCTCCATGGAAAAACTCAAGGCTTACATTCAGAAAATAGGACGAGAACGCTTTTTAAGTGAACGGATTGACATCGGACTGATTTCACCATACAAAGCCCAAGTGCAATACTTACGCCGGCTGGTAAAGCAAGACGCCTTCTTTAAGCCTTATCGCCCGTACATCACCATCAATACCGTAGATGGATTCCAAGGACAAGAACGAGATGTCATCATCATCAGTCTGGTAAGAGCCAATGAAGAAGGGCAAATAGGTTTTCTCAACGACTTGCGCCGAATGAACGTAGCATTGACCAGAGCGCGTATGAAACTCATTATCTTAGGGAACGTACCTACCTTGACCAAACATCCGTTCTATAAAAAGCTACATCAATATATCTGCCAGCTTGACGAATAGCATAAACAGCTATCAATCTGATATATGAGGGTTACACTGTCCATTTGCAAATGTCCTTTCTAAGGATTATCTTTGCAAAATGAATCTTGTAACCCTTTATATTAATTTATATGCTACTTGACTTATTGCAATCTTCTTACTTTTCCGTATTTTTAATCGTAGCCTTAGGCTTTATGCTTGGACGTATCAAAATTGCAGGACTCTCGCTCGATGTTTCTGCCGTAATCTTCATAGCACTGGCATTCGGACATTGGGGAGTCAGTATCCCTAAAGAACTTGGAAACTTCGGATTGGTATTGTTCATCTTTACCATCGGTATACAGGCTGGACCTGGATTCTTCAGTTCTTTCCGAAGCAAGGGGAAAACTTTAATCCTGATAACCTTGCTCATCATTGCTTCTGCCTGTCTTACCGGAGTGGGACTGAAATATTGGCTAAAGATCGATACCCCAAGCATAGTAGGTCTTATCGCCGGCTCACTGACCAGTACTCCTGGATTAGCTGTAGCTATTGACAGCACACAGTCGCCATTGGCTTCTATCGCCTACGGTATTGCGTATCCTTTTGGGGTAATTGGAGTTATCTTGTTTGTAAAACTGCTTCCTAAATTACTGAAAGTAAACTTGGAGGAAGAAGCTAGACATCTAGAACAGGAACGCCGAAATAAGTTTCCGGAACTAAGCACTTGCCTATTTAAAGTGAGTAATCCTTTGATCTTCGGACATACTCTTATGCAGCTCAACGTGCGTGCCGTTACAGGTGCCATCATTTCTCGTATCAAACAAGGAGAGAATATCATTATCCCAAAAGCTCATACAGTCATTCAGGAAGGTGATTATATCCAAGCTGTAGGAAGTGAAGAATCCCTCAAGACACTGACCACACTACTCGGCTCGCGAGAGGAGGGAAAATTGCCATTAAGTGATAACCAAAGCCTTGAGTCATTACTACTCACAAAAAAAGATATCATAGGCAAACAATTGCGTGAATTAAATCTCCAACGCAACTTTGGTTGTACAGTAACCCGTGTACGAAGAAGCGGTATTGACCTATCCCCCTCTGCTAACTTGGAATTAAAATTTGGTGATAAGCTAATGGTCGTAGGAGAAAAAGAAGGCATCCAAGGAGTTGCAAACCTTATAGGAAATGATGCAAAAAAGCTCTCTGATACTGATTTTTTTCCAATAGCCACCGGTATTATTCTTGGAGTATTATTCGGCAAACTGAATATCTCATTTGGCGGAAACATCTCTTTTTCTCCTGGACTTACTGGAGGAATTCTAATGATGGCTTTGTTTTTGAGTGCAATTGGAAAAACAGGACCGATAATCTGGACAATGACAGGTCATTCCATTCAGCTACTCCGTCAACTAGGTCTTCTCCTCTTTTTAGCTGAAGTAGGTACTTCTGCTGGAACTACTTTAATTGCTACTTTTCAAGAAAGCGGATTTATACTCTTTGGAATAGGAGCTGCCATTACCATAGTACCGATGGTACTGGCTACATTAGTAGGCAGACTTGTTTTCAAAATCAGCCTGCTTGACTTGCTAGGAACCATAACTGGAGGAATGACCAGCACTCCAGGACTGGCAGCCGCAGACTCAATGACCGACAGCAACATTCCTGGCGTAGCTTATGCTACTGTATATCCTATTGCTATGGTATTCTTGATATTGTTTATCCAATTAATCGCAATGATGGCTTAAACTTTATATCATTCCAGTATAAAAAATCCGTGTAGAGGAACTCTCTCTACACGGATTTTTTATTATAAAGCTATCGGGTTACCGAATATCCCTCTTCACAATTTCAAAAGGAACACGAACAAATACCCCCTCTTTCATCAAATCTGACAAGTTAGGATACAAACGGGACTTAAAAGACTCCCATTCTCTATGCTCCATCTGCGTCCATCCAGCTTCTGCCAAAGCAAATCCTCTAGGGTAAGTCATATAAGTCACACGATTGATGTCTTTCATGGCTTCTCCCCACAAAGTACCCATCACCCCCAAAAGATGCTGCTGCTTTTCATTTTCCAACTGATATCCAGGATCAAACTGATAACATTTTTCCAATGTTGTCACCGGCATACCCCAGTTGTCAAACTCTGGCAAATCACCTTTCAACTGCGGATAATCCAAATAGGCATACTCACCAGGAGCCAATATCAACTGATTACCATATTTATGAGTCAAATCGATGCAAGTAGGAGTCAAACCATATCTCCAACTAACCAACACCACATCTTTTGGATAAGGGAACAAGTAATCATTGGCCGGATAATAGATATTATCTAATTCACACCACAATACAGCTTTCTTGTCATGCTGCTTCAGCATCGAAAAAATACGGTTGAAGAAAGGAATCATCAACTGCGACGGCTTCTGATACCCTTCACGCTTCATCATCTCTGTGCAGTCTTTACATTTCGCCCAATTGGAATCGATATGCGATTCATCACCTCCCAAATGAATATAATCGGAAGTAAATACATCTGCTACTTCCGCTATCACATCCGAATAGACAGCATACACTTTCTCGTCGGCAGCACAAAGCATCAGATTAAACGTCTTTCCCACCTCTATTTCAATTGAGTCGGCAGAAGTGCATTTCAGTTCCGGATAAACAGACAATACAGAAGCTGTATGCCCTGGCACATCTATTTCGGGAATGATTTCTACATTTCTCAATGCCGCATACTCCACCAAGTCTTTCAGTTCCTCCTGAGTGTAATGTTCCTTGCTCGCCAGTTCAGGGCGTTTCTTGATTTCCATACGCCATCCTTGGTCATCGGTGAGATGCAACTGCAAAGCATTGTATTTATATCGGGCCATCTGGTCGATATAAAATTTCACATCCTTTACTGGAAGGAAATGACGGGCCGGGTCAAGCATCAATGCTCGAAACGGAAAACGAGGTGCATCGTCAATCTTAACAGGAGTTATTTTCTTAGCCTGAGTCTGACAAACATCTCCTAGCAACAACTGGTCTAATGTCATTATTCCATAAAAGATGGCCTGTCTGGTAGCTCCCTTAATCAGCAGTCCTTTTTTATCTACCTCCAATACATAATGCTCTTTACCTTCCATCTGCGAATCTATCAACAAGCGAACGGCCGACTTAGAAGACTCCGAAACCTGTATCTCTACTCCCATTCGATCCAAAAACACAGACTGCAACTTTTCTGCAGCAAAAGACAACTGAGAGTCATTGACATAAATAGCTACCTTAGAAGGATTTACCACAAACGAAGCACCTTGCCCCTGCACAATATTATTAGGCATAGGCATCAATGCCGATTCATTTTGTCTGGCCTCTACTGAACAAGAGAACAAGACAAACAATAAAAAGAAAAAATGTTTCATCATATCTACATTTATCTGATAAAGTTTACAAGAACTTGACTTATATCAAAAATAAGGCTTCCCGTTTTTCATATCCTTACAGATGCATCAAACTAGGAAGCCTCACTTCATCCTATTTCTAATCTTCCTTACTAGGAAAAACTGAATCAATCAGCTATCAAGCCAAACTCAGCACCACTTGCATAGTCGTTTCCGTTCTGTTCACTCAAGGCGCAGAAACGGATATAACGTGCCTTTACAGGCTTACTGAACATTACTTTCTGAGTTTCTCCTGAATTTTTGAAAAATCCTTTCACTACTGGTTCGCCCCAGTTCTTACCATCTTGGCTGACAAATATTTCATAAGCTTTTATACGTCCATTAGGTCCATCCTGACGCGGAGTATATACGAAACCTTTCATATTCTTCACCGAAGCAGCATCAAAGTCTACCCAATGTGGATATTTTGCCAAAGTAATAGAATACATTGTATGCCAAATTGAATTCAAGTCGCCGTCTGTAAGATTCTGTGCATCTCCTTCACCATTTTCTACACTAGAAGCATAAACTACTTCAAGAGGTACATTTTCAATTTTCGCAAAATCATTAGACATTTTCAGCATCGGATTATCTTTATACCAAACCTTGATGCTTCCACCATTACGCAAATTTATCGGTGCTGTATATTCTTTAGCTCTCTTTTCTCCATTCAACGCATACATAATAGTACGTCCTTCAAATTGAGAATACAAAGTAAGCACACCTTCACGATCGCGAGAAACTGTAATCGGTTTTTCTCCGGCTGCAGCTACTTTGGTGGTTTCGTTAATCTGACCAACCATTGCACGACCAATATTCAACGGACGGATAATAAATCCGAAATTAGTATCAACGGCTTTCGCACGGTCTTGAGCAAGAGGACCTCCTTGACCACAACTATTACCACCCAAACCGGTTACCTTAGCATCCAGATGCAAATGTACACCGGTACTCTTAGGCAACTGATAGATATGAGCAGCACCAGCCATTTCAAGCTGACTCCAAGGAAGTGCAGAAACCGACATCAGTCCATCTGCAATGAAAGCAGCACCACAGCCAGCCTCATCGGTAAGCGACATCCAACGTACCTCTTCACGATTACCCATTGACTGCGGTTTCGGAAGAATAATTTCATCGCCCACTTTCTGACTGTGCAATTCTATATTCTGTCCACTCTTACGGTCATTGTAGTTATTGATAGGGCCACGACCATAATAGTTGAAGTGGTTCAAACCTGTTGGCAATTCCATTGCATAACCTAAACGGGCCAAATCGGCAGAAGGCTTGTTGGAAGAAATTGCACTCTGAAGTTCAATAGAACCATCTGGATAAATGGTCCAAATCTGATTAGTGGTAAACTTGAAATCATTAGGACCAAACGGATGGTCTTTCTGGTCTATCAGCTGATAAACGCCATCTGGCTTACGGCCTACAGTACCAGCCTGCTTAAGGAAACCTGCATACGGAGCTTGACTTTCTACAGCAAATGACAACAAGACACTTCCGTCTTTCTTTTCTACCCAATTATAATCCAACACTCTATGCTGTAGATTATAAAGCCCCAGCTGAGCCCAAGTCTGAGCAGCCCAGTTATCATTGTCGGTAGGGGCACGGAAGCAATTGAGTTTCGGACCTTTACCCTCTTTAATAATAGTATTTCCTCCATAAGAAAGACTATAGATAGAGCCTGTCTTAGTATCAAACTTAGCAACAAATCCATCACCAGTCAATACAACTTTACCATCTTCTTCTGTTCTTGAAATTTTCTTTCCGGCAGCCACTTCTGCAACAGACTGGAAGCCTTGGGCAGCTTTAACAGCCAGCTGTTCTTCCATCTGCACATAACCTTTTTCTGCCCATGGCTGGTCTTGGTTCAACAAAAATTGCACCTTCACGAAATATTCGCACTGAGGGTCCAGCTTAGCATAGTCATATGGCAAGGTGTAAACCTGCTTGTCTCTAGGTCCGAGTACCATACGCGGTCCCATTACCGGCTGGTTCTTTTCAATGCAGACACCGTCTTGATACAGCGACCATACTATTTCATAATCAAACAGTGGAGTGAAATAATTCTTATTAAAGATTTCTACCTTACCTTGCTTCATGTCCAGCATTTTCACGCCCACATTCTGATACACTTTCTTCACTTCATAATATTGTGCCTTAGGAGAAAGGTCCGGACGCATCACACCATTCATACAAAACATACCATCGTTGGGATTATCTCCAAAGTCACCCCCGTATGCCCAAAACTTCTCACCAGTCTTTTTATCGTAATAATACATAGACTGGTCAACCCAATCCCAAATAGCTCCTCCCATAAAGAAGTTAGTGCTTTCAATAGCATTCCAGTAATCAATCAAGTTACCACAGGCATTACCCATAGAATGGGCATACTCGGAAATGTGGAACGGGTATTTAATATCATACTTACCGGTAACAGCTCCCTGCACCCATGCAATAGGAGGATACTGATTAGACCCCATATCTACAATATCATTGTTGCGTTCGTACTGTACCGGACGGCTCGTATCGAATTTTTTAATCGCTTCATAAGCGGCCACGAAGTTCTTTCCCGGACCAGCTTCATTACCCAAACTCCAGATACACACCGAAGGATGGTTTACGGTAGCATGTACCATTTCCATGTTACGTGCTACGTGTGCATTCTTCCACTCTACCGGATGAGAAGTACTTTCCTTTCCATAATAGTATTGATGACTTTCAATGTTGGCCTCATCTTCCAGATAGATACCATACTTGTCGCAAAGATAATACCAATACGGATTGCAAGGATAATGCGAGTTACGCACATGGTTGATGTTGCCTCGCTTCATCATCATCACTTCTTTCTCCATCCATTCACGAGTAATGGCATGTCCGCGTTCAGGATTGGTTTCATGACGATTTACCCCTTTCATTTTGATAGGTTGTCCGTTCAGATAATAATAACGACCTGCCAGCCCGAACTCATCCTGTGATGCCGGAGTATTTTTGATTTCAATTTCTCGGAAACCTACGGTAGTAGAATAAGTTTCCACCACGCGCCCCTTCTTATCCTTGAGTTGTCCTACCAATACATAACGATAAGGTTTTTCTGCATTCCAAGGTTTTATCTTGTCACCTGCATCCAGAGTCACACACACTTTACCTTCCTTGCCTGCAGCCAGTTCTGGCAGTTCATAATTCACATTCACTCCTTCCACTAGTTTGTTGGCATCACCATACAATTCATTCTCATAAAGAGAATAAGAAAGGGTATAACCTTTAGCCTTCTTCTTGCTGAGATTGTTCACATAAGTAGTAATACCCAATGATGCCTTGCGGTAACTATCATCGTAATCAGGAATAGCCACCACATCACGTACCTGCACCTGTGGCTTGGAGGTCAGATATACATCGCGATAGATACCCGGCAGACGGAACATATCCTGTGATTCCAAGAAAGAGCCATCACTGTTACGGTAAACTTCTGCAGCTACCACATTCTCACCTTCCACCAAATACTTAGTAATGTCAAACTGAGCCAAGTTACGGGAGTTCTTGGAGAATCCTACATATTTTCCATTAATATACAAATAGAAGAAAGAATCTACCCCATCAAAATTAATATAGACCTTTCGTCCGTCCCAATTAGCAGGTATGGTGAAAGTACGACGGTAAGACCCTACTTCATTACGATGCTTATAAGTAGGCCAATCAGTAGGAGGAGTACGCATTACTCCCTTCTTCCAGTCGCCCACCTCTCTCTTATGTGCAAAAATAACTCGTTGGTTAGAATAGATAGGCACCCCCCATTTCAAAGAACCGTCTTTCTGAATTCCTTCGATATTCCAGTTCATAGGCACCTGTACTTTATCCCAGGAACTAGTATCGAATGAAGGATCTACAAAATTTTTCGGACGCTCGCTAGGATTCGGTGCCCAATGAAATTGCCATTCCCCATTCAGATTCTGCCAATATTCACTGTTTTCCGGAAGTACCTTACGTGCGCTTTCTTCACTGCCAAAAGAGAAAAACCATGCATGTGGTTGCTGCTTGTTGTATGCCAACGAATCAACACTCTGCCATTCCCAACCCGAAGGTTCAAGCATGTCACCATAATAAAAACCTCCCAAAGGTTCTACATCGGCCATCAGCGGAGCAGCGAGGCATCCAAGCCAAAGAAACATTACTGTTTTATTCATATTTATTAAATTAAAAGATTATTCCTAGAGGCCGGCAAAACATATTTTGCAAACCATTATCCCAATTATACTTTCAAACGTTCGATACTGCAAAACACTACATTTTCCATTATTTAATCCATAAAGTATAATTTGAGGGTGTAAAAGTAACAATAAAAAAAAGAATGGCTACTTCTTTAAACAAGAAATCACGCTTCATTGCTTTTTTTATTTAAATTTGTCATTATCTTCCCTATATATTGGCTCAATCAATCTTCATTTTCTCTTCAAGCTAGACATCAGTCTTTCTTCTCTAATATCAAATCTGTTTTATACACTTCGTACAGATAGTTCTGCTAGGTCCTCTACTCTGCAATAATATTTCTACTGGCACTGCATCTTCTTTTCAGACAATTTCGCATACGGTTAAAAACGAAAGCGTCGAAATGCTCTATACAAGATTAAACAACCTTTTAAAAACATTCCGACGCTTTCTCCATGTCATATATATCATTTTTTACATACGGCAGAAAAAAGATACAAAAAATGGGACACTGATATTAATCAGCAAACCATGCATAATAGCTATTGGCATCATATCTTGTCCTGAATATTTAGCAATAGAAGGCAACAACAAATCGGTGGAAGTTACTCCTGCAGCCGATATTGGTGCAAAACGCCCAAACAAGCGACAGATAATTGGTGCTCCCAACAAAGCTGTCATCTCACGAAAAATATTAGCCAACAAAGCTATCGTTCCCAGTTCTGTAGCAAGCTGTACTCCCAAGCTAGGCTCTTTTAGCTGAGTAATCAACACTGACGATAAAGAATAATAGGCAAAACCACTGCCAACAGCCATACAGTCAAATATACTCCATTGGCTCAACAGCAAACCGGCCAAAGCCGAGAATAAAAACGTTCCACCTACAGTAGCTATAGGAACCAACAGCATCTTAGGAGTAAACTTTGATGGAAACTGAGCCACTTCACGATTACTGCCCAGACTTATTCCGATAAAAAGCATTAACACATACAGAATGCAAATTGAAATCTGATGAGGGTCAAAAGATATATCTCCTTTATATAATCCGCTCAAACAACCCAATACAAAACAAGCGAAAATAATCAAACTTCCTTTCATGCTCTATTACTCTTATTAAAAAACAAGTGAAATACAAACCAAGAGGCCAACAAACTACCTAGCAGACTCATAAAAGCAATGAATGCAGCCTGCCCGCAGAAATAACTGAAGTTTGCTACCAGAAAGTGATTAGAACCAATAGAAAGCCCTAACATATAAAGTAATGCACAAACCATTACGTGTATCACATAATTGGTCTTTTGAATACTTTTCTTATTACGAGCCAAATATCCTAACACGGCTCCACAAAACATAATTGAAATGAAAATATACATATATTTTAATACCTTTGAACTCTTGAACTATCTTAAAAAAACAATTTTACTCTATATCTTTATATAAGTCTTATACAACTAAGGCACATTCATAAAATTCCATGAACGAACGGATAAGATCTTTTTCATTTCAGCTTCTTGTTATATATTATTATATCCTTAAAAAACGGCTGCAAAATTAGTGTTATAAAACATATTTCGCAACACATATACAGGAAATATTTCAATACTTCCAGTTTGTATCTAGAGGCTTTTCCATGCTTAAAAATTATAACTTATCAAAAGGATGAAATTAAAGAAATATATACTATTTGTATATTTATAGTATTTATATTCACACCAAATAGAAAGTTTTGGAAACTAGTCTCCGCTTTTATTTAGTAATCCTACATTTTTACTTACCTTTGCCCTCATAGCAAACGAATTATTATAATGACTTTAAGTATTGCATAACATGAAAAAACTCGTACTCTTATTCTGCCTGATTCTTTCGGCGGCCGGACTCTATGCCGGACAGAGCGTCACTCTTAAAGATGTGGCAACAGGCGCTTATCGTGCCAAACAAATTTATGGCATCAAGCCGATGCTTGACGGAGAGCATTACACTCAAATCAGTGCCGATGGAAAACGTATTGTAAAATATTCATTCAAGAACGGCAAGGAGGTTGGTACTATATTCGACGTAACTACAGCTAGAGATTATTCTCTAAAAACATTCGACGACTACATCATGTCACCAGATGAAAGCATGATTCTTATCCAAACTAAAACAAAGCCAATCTATCGACGTTCATTCACCGCCGAATACTATATCTATAGCGTAAAGAATAACCGGCTGAAACCTCTTTCTGAAAACGGGCCGCAGCAAGTTCCTCTTTTCTCACCCGACGGATACCAAATTGCTTTTGTGAGAAACAACAATATTTTCTTGGTGAAATTGCTTTTTGGCAACAGTGAATCGCAGGTTACTAAAGACGGAGAATACAATCATGTATTAAACGGTATTCCTGATTGGGTGTACGAAGAAGAGTTTGCCTTCAACCGTGCTTTTGACTTCAGTGCCGACAGTAAGATGATAGCCTATATTCGTTTCGATGAAAGTCAGGTGAAACAATATAATTTCCCTTGGTATAAAGGTATGTTTCCTGAAATGACTGAGTATTCAACCTACCCGGGAGAATACAAATATAAATATCCTAAAGCTGGAGAGACAAATTCAAAGGTTAGTGTACATACTTTCGACATCAAGAGCCGAGTAACTCGCAAAATGGACCTTCCGCTAGATGCAGACGGATACATCCCACGCATCAAATTTACTTCCGACCCTGAGAAACTGGCCATCATGACATTAAACCGTCATCAAAACCGCTTTGACATTTATATGGCTAATCCACGCAGCACCATGTGTAAATTAACAATACGCGACGAGGTAAACGAATATATCAAAGAAATGGCTTATTCAGACATCAAGTTCTTTGATAACAACATTGTCATGATGAGTGAACGCGACGGATTCAATCACCTTTATCTCTACACCATGGGAGGTAATCTAGTGAAGCAAATCACTAAAGGGAACTTTGAAGTAATGGAATTTTTGGGATGGAACCAAAAGACAAATACATTCTATTATAGAAGCAATGAGGAAAGTCCTTTGAAAAGTGCCATCTATAAAATAGATGGAAAAGGGAAAAAGACCAAACTGTCTACTCGCACCGGAACCAATGCTGCTATTTTCAGTGCCGACCACAGCTATTATATCAACAATTATTCCAGCATAGACACTCCTACTTTAATTACAATCAACGACGACAAAGGCAAAGAGCTGAAAACACTGCTCGACAATGAAAAACTAAAAAAAGAAGTGAGCCAACTGAATATGCCTAAAAAAGAGTTCTTCTCTTTCCGAACTGCCGAAGGTGTGGAACTCAACGGATGGATGATGAAACCGGCAAACTTTAACCCTGACAAGAAATATCCAGTCATTTTACATCAGTATAGTGGACCAGGCTCTCAGCAGGTCATCGACAAGTGGGGCATCGGAAGTTTCGGCGACGGAGGTATGTTTGAAGCCTACATGTGTGAAAAAGGATATATCATGGCTTGCGTAGACGGACGAGGAACCGGAGGACGTGGCGCCCAATTCGAAAAATGCACCTATCTCTCTATTGGAGTAAAAGAATCGCATGACCAATGCGAAACGGCCAGATACCTGGGAACTTTGCCTTATGTAGACGGACAGCGTATCGGCATCTGGGGATGGAGCTTTGGCGGATATAACACACTGATGTCCATGAGCGACGGAAGCAAAGCATTCAAGGCGGGCGTAGCGATTGCCGCTCCTAGCGACTGGCGATTCTATGATACAGTCTACACCGAGCGATTCATGAGAACACCCAAAGAAAACAAAGAAGGGTATGATGCTGGTTCTGCTATCCTTAGAGCACCTCAAATGCACGGAGAATTATTGCTCATTCATGGCATGGCCGATGATAATGTACACTACCAAAACTGTGCAGAATACAGTGAAGCGCTGGTACAAGCTAATATCCAATTCGACATGCAAGTATACACCAACCGCAATCACAGTATTTTCGGTGGAAACACTCGCAACCATCTGATGAACAGAGTGGCCAACTTCTTCATACAAAACCTTTAATTGCAACATCTATAGCATATAACCCAGCAGCCTCCCTTATCCGGAGGCTGCTATCCTTTTTGCCTTTACAACTATGGATCACATCAAAAAACCTGAATGGCTGAAAATAGCCATCGGCACCAACAGCCGGTATACAGACACGAAACGAATTGTAGATACTCATAAACTACACACCATCTGCAGCAGTGGAAGATGCCCCAATCTAGGAGAGTGTTGGGGAAAAGGTACTGCTACTTTCATGATTGGAGGAGCTATCTGCACCCGCTCCTGCAAGTTCTGCAACACAATGAGTGGAAAACCGCTTCCCTTAGATGAAGGAGAGCCAATGAGAGTGGCAGAATCTATCCAACTGATGAAACTAGACCATGCAGTAGTAACCTCGGTTGACCGTGACGACTTACCTGATTTGGGAGCCGCACATTGGGTTAAAACAATCAATGCCATCCGCAAACTAAACCCTCATACCACACTTGAAACTCTAATCCCTGACTTCCAAAGTAAAAAGGAACTCATTTTACCTCTAACAGAAGCAGCCCCCGATATCATCTCTCATAATATTGAAACAGTACGCCGTATAACTCCTCTAGTAAGAAGTGTAGCTACTTATGAAAGAAGCTTGTCTGTCATCAAAATACTGAGCGAGAACGGCATGACAACAAAATCTGGTATCATGGTTGGATTGGGAGAATCTCCAGAAGAAGTGATACAAACCATGGAGGACCTTTTAAGCAATGGATGTAAAATATTAACCATCGGACAATATCTACAACCAAGCAGAAAGCATTATCCAGTAGCGGCATATATCACTCCAGAGCAATTCAAAGAATATAAAGAAACAGGTGAAAAAATGGGATTTGCTACTGTAGAAAGCGGACCACTGGTGCGTTCTTCGTATCATGCAGAAAAACACATACAGTTTAAATGAACAATTCAACAAATCTAGTTGTTCAATTTTTATTAACACCGCTAAAATACATTATGCGACTCATCTTAAAAAATAAAGAAAAAATTGTATCGCTAGGCTTATTGCCCATCATCTGCACCCTCATAGGACTTCATTTCTTTTCCAATATATGGGTCTTGGGATTAGGTACATTTTTTAGTCTTGCATGCCTGGTATATGGAATTATCCATTACCGGACACTCAATTTCTTTCTTCTACTAGGAGTCGCAGGCATTGGTTTATGTTTCATTGTACGCTCGGTAAGCAGTTATCAGTTCATTCCCTATGGAGGAATCACTCCTATACTCGAACTGTTGCTGCTTATCGTAGCTTTTATCCATATTACCGTTCCAGAAATATACAGCAATTTACAAAGACAACTTGGGCTTAACCATCATCGTTCTTTCTTACTAGAAGCGAAAATCATTGTCGTCTTATCAGGGATACATCTTACATTTATGCTCCTCACCAAAGGCATCGCCAATACCAACATGGGAGATCCTACCTCTTTTACCACCTACGGCATTCCAATACTTATTTATTTGCTCTGCCTCATAATCAACACTATCGGAATACGGCTGGCACTGTCCGAAAAAGCTATCTGCTATAGTATCCGTATAGCCCCTATCTGCAACGGCAAAATCTACCTGATGCCTAAAGGTTTTTCTGCAGAAATAAAGAACAATGATGCACAGATATGGGATTTACCAATAGAATCCCTATACATCCAAGCAAATTCAAACATACAGCAAACGGCGGTAAGACTACTTTCCAAACAAATTGACAACCTCCCTGCAGAGCAGCCAAGACAGATATTGAAATATCAAAACACTACATCAGAAGAGCATACTTGCCAGCATATCGACCTCTTCATCTTACCATTAAAAGGGCACGAAGAAAACTGTGTGCCTCAAGGTGGAGCCTATTTTAGTTTTGATGAAATAAAAGAAAACAAACAAATGTTTCATCCCTCCCTAATGGCAGAGATAAAACATCTGGAAGTAGCAGCCCATCTGTGGCAAGAATATGGCGACTAGCCATCAAGAAACTACTTGTAAATTAAGAATATACACGGAATTTTGGACAAGTCAGGCAGTTTTCCTTTCCATTCTTTAATCGTTCTTGTCTTGATATATTCCCCCTCGCAGGTAATATTAGCAGCCACACACAATTTGGTTTGCGGGCGGCAGTTGTGAAGTAAATCTTCAAGCATCTTATTGTTACGATAAGGTGTTTCGATAAACAACTGTGTCTGAGACTCAGAATAAATTCTACTTTCCAGTTCCTTAATACGTTTTGCACGCTCAGCCGGTTCAATAGGCAAATAACCATGAAAAGCAAAACTCTGTCCATTGAAGCCTGAAGCCATCACTGATAAAATAATAGAAGAAGGCCCCACCAAGGGAATAACCCTCAAGCTCTTACGCTGAGCAATAGCCACCACATCAGCTCCGGGATCTGCAACAGCAGGACATCCGGCCTCTGAAATCACTCCCATAGAGTTTCCCTCTATTAGCGGTTTAAGATATCCGGATATCGCCTCGGGAGAAGTATGCTTGTTCAATGGGTAGAAAGTAAGTTCATCAATATTGATGTCACGGTCTACCTTTTTCAAGAAACGACGTGCCGAACGTACATCCTCTACTATAAAATGTTTAATCTGAAGAATTATTTCTCGGTTATAAGTAGGCAAGACCTGCTCTACTGAAGTATCTCCTAAAGTAACTGGAAGTAAATATAATGCAGTTTCCATCCTCTTTTAATCTAAAGACATTTTTTCAAATGAGTTATATTCCAACAACTCTTTAATGGTCATTTTCGGATGCTGTTTCATAAAACGGTCTATCTGCTGCATCCCCAACCATACACCTACCACTGGAGGAACCTGCAAGCGACCGAACACAGCACTCGGGTCAGCATGGGTATATGCACGAATTATCATCGGGTCTGTAGTGCTGAGATGCCCCTTAGTCTTCATCCAAGCCCATATTTTCTTTTCATTCTCTTCACACCACTCCTGCTCTTCATCAGTATATCCCAATACTTCTCCATTAGCAGAAAGTTTCAATAAGTTCTTCACCACCCAATAGACTTTACCTTGATGCATCAAAATATCACTCAGGGAGCGATGCCCTGCCAACCAACGAAAAGGATAATAGCTGAAAAGATAGAATGTAAGACAATCGGGAACAATACGTTCCGGATTCATTGTGCGACGCTGATACGCGTAATAATATTTCCGATAAAGAGGGTAATCCTCGCCCATGTATTTGTCAATACTGAAGCCCAACAAGCTATCCCCTACCACCACAGACTGATTCAATGCTGATATCTGTGCATAGAAACGAGGTATTGCTATCTCCGGCACTTCCTTTTTCAAGCGGCGGAACCCGTCGGTCAACTGTTTTTCTATACCACTCATATCCATATACTTGTTTTCTGCATCCTCCATCAATTTCATCAATGTGGAATCTGAATAATAAGCATATAGTTTTTCGTGAACAGAAGGGTCTGTTGCCAACCCTAACCCCAGTACATCTTCAATGAGCAGCTTGGTGCCCTGAGGGAAATCCAGACTCATCTTCTGCTGGGCTGTGAAACTGTTCAAAGCAACAGCCTCATACTGCAGACGGTCAAAACGAAAAACCTTTACACTTGTTTTTAAAGAAAAATTCTCCTGCTGCTTGTCATTAAAACAAGCAGTAAGGAGAATTAAGCTTAAAAATAAATATATGATAATGTTTTTCATTCAAGCTAGTAAATCTTATCCGTAGATAATGTTGCCGTTTTCGTCTTTATATTCGTCCAATCCTTTTTCATAAGTTGCCATAGCGCGCAAACTCATACCCACACTAGAGAAACCTCCATCGTGAAACAAGTTCTGCATAGTTACCTTACGGGTCAAGTCGGAGAACATTACAATACAATAGTCTGCACAGTCATCTGCAGAAGCATTTCCCAATGGAGACATACGGTTTGCAAAATCGAACAGTTTGTCCATACCCTTCACTCCAGAACCTGCAGTAGTCATTGTAGGCGACTGAGAAATAGTATTTACACGAACGTGATGTTCACGGCCATAGATATAACCAAAGCTACGTGCGATAGATTCCAACAAAGCCTTTGCATCAGCCATGTCATTGTAACCGTAGAAAGTACGCTGCGCTGCAACATAGCTCAGAGCAAGAATAGAACCATATTCATTGATGGCATCCAATTTCTTGGCAGCCTGAATCATCTTATGGAATGAAACAGCAGAAATATCCAATGTTTTACCCAACATATCATAATCCAAATCATCGTAAGTACGTTTTTTACGAACATTTGGTGACATACCGATTGAGTGTAGTACAAAGTCGATTTTACCTCCCAACACTTCCATAGAACGCTTGAACACATTTTCAAGGTCAGCCACACTTGTTGCATCAGCAGGAATCACTTCGCAGTTCAATTTTTCCGACAAAGCTGAAACCTGTCCCATACGCACTGCTACTGGAGTATTAGACAAAGTGATGATTGCACCTTCTTCAACAGCCTTTTCTGCTACTTTCCAAGCGATTGACTGTTCATTCAGTGCACCAAAAATGATACCTCTTTTTCCCTTAAGTAAATTATAACTCATACTTTTTCAATTATAAATTTGAGACAAAGATACAAACTATTCTGTTATAAACGGTCTTTTATGGTGTTAAAATGCAAATCAATAGTTTCCACAACAAACATCTTCAAGTTCCGAATGCGATTCTATATCTTCTCAAGACAGGCTGTCAGTGGCGCATGATTCCAAAGGACTTTGCACCTTGGGAGAGTGTATGCTACTACTTCAGCAAGTGGAAGAACGAAGGTGTCATTGAAGAACTTTTGGATAACATCCGTTCACAAGTTCGCACAATATCCGGTCGTGAAAAGAGCCCCAGCCTTGGCATCATTGATTCCCGTAGTGTCAAGACATCTCACCATGTGGATTCTGGTAGAGGGCTTGATGGGAACAGAAAACAGCACATAATCGTTGGATACTCAAGGAAATATGATAGCTATAGCCGTACATGAAGCAAACATCCATGACAGCAAGGGAGCACCGAAGGTTATTGGAAATTTATCTTACAAATTTATTGGATAATTTAAAGATCTGCACTCATGAGAACACAAGTGCGGCTATTGCACAATAATAAATAGCAACAGCTAAGAATTTAAAAGTTTATATAAGACGATAGACGATTTCATCCAAAGCCACCTACTAATCTCCCGTTTCTGCAGAATATAATTTACTTACTTGTTTATAAGCCATAGCATTGTAGCATCAATACTATGGCTTGACATATTTTTCACTTTTATTCAATCAATTCATCACCATATCTTAATCCTTGTTTAACAGGTACAATATATTTTATCATAATCTTGTTTCCTGAATTGATTGATTTTACAGGAATACATGTTTCATCACTTCCATCCCATGAATAACTGACCATGTACCATCCCG
>JARIAN010000114.1 GCA_029257865.1 Phocaeicola sp. | reverse complement strand
GTGTCTACTTTTTACTATATTTGGGCATGTTTGTACGTAGAAAACCCAATAAAAGTGGCACATTTAGTGTGCAAGTTGTCTCAAAGATAAAAGGAGTATACAAGCTCGAAAAATCATTTGGGGCTTCTTCCTGTGAGGATGACCTCAAGAAACTTGAGCAGCATGCCAACGATTGGATTTCACAGTATGCAGGTCAACAGAGTTTTAATTTTTCTGCCTCCGAAGATATTGACAAACATCATGCAAATGTAGAATCTGTTCTTAATAATATTGACAAAGTCCTTCTTAATGGCCCATTCCTGATACTTGAACGCATATATGACTCTATAGGTTTTAATCAGATAGATGATGAGATGCTCCGGGATCTCTCAATCGCCAGAGTGTGTGAACCCATGAGTAAACTGGCTACGGTGGCCTATCTGAAAACACGATGCAATAAAGATGTTGCACTTCATGACGTCTATCGTTATATGGACAAGTTGTATAACACACAACAGGCTCTTATTCAAAAAATAAGTGTTGAGCATACCAGAACTATACAGGGCGGTAAAATCGGTATAGTATTCTATGATGTTACAACTTTATATTTCGAGACTTCAAAGGAAGATGTGCTACGTACTCCGGGATTCTCTAAAGACGGGAAAACCGCAGAATCGCAAGTTGTGCTCGGACTGCTTGTAAGCAAAGATGGATACCCACTCTCGTATAGTCTGTTTAATGGATCTCAGTTTGAAGGAAGGACTATGCTTCCCATTGTGGATGATTTTGTACAACGGTTCAAGCTGACTGACTTTGTGGTAGTCTCCGATGCAGGTCTTATGTCTAGAAAAAACATTTCTCTACTCAAATCAGCAGGGTATAAATTCATACTTGGCGGAAGAATAAAAAAAGAGGCGGATAAAGTTAAAGAATGGTTGTTTACTTTGGAAAAACGTAACGGTGCCGTTTATGACTGCATTCTGAATTCAGATGAAAGAATTATAGCGAGCTATTCAGAGAAGAGAGCATCTAAGGATTCCTACAACCGTCAAAAAGGAATAGAAAGACTTGAGAAGTCTTATAAGAGCGGAAAGGTTAACAAGAAAAATATCAATCAGCGTGGATACAATAAGTTTTTAAAAGTAGAAAACGATGTCCTGGTAACTATCGACTATGAGAAGATTAAGGAAGACGAACGATGGGACGGATGGAAGAGTTATGTAACCAATACAGATTTTACTCCATCAGACGTAATTGATATATATAAAGGACTTTGGGTGGTAGAAAGGGCTTTCCGTGTCTCAAAGGGTACATTGGAAATGCGTCCTATGTTCCTTTTACAGAAAGACGCATAGAATCCCATGTGTGCATTTGTTTTGTTGCGTACAAACTGTATAAAGAACTTGAACGCATAATCAATCAGATGGGAATAAATATGAGTGTGGACACAGTTCTTGATGTTGCAAAAACTATTCCGACTATAGAGATTGCTCTCCCTAATGGACAAGTTTTGAGACGAACGATTTTTAACACAGACCTCCAAAAG
>JARIAN010000037.1 GCA_029257865.1 Phocaeicola sp. | reverse complement strand
ATGCTTGCGAACAAAAATTTGTTCATGTTCATAGTTGAAAATTGATAAAAAATAGATTGATAAATATTATAAATTATTCTCTTTGATACGTTTGATATTTTCCCGTTTCAGCTCCAGTTGCTCCAAGTTCATTTCCGCTTCAGGAATACCTTCCTTCGATGCCTCCATGAGCAGTTTTTCAGCCTGATCATAATCCCCTTTCAGCAAGGCGCAGATACCACGTGCCAAGGTAGCTTTTGGTGAATCACCGGCTTTCAGCAGATAGCGTTCAGCACGTTGCCAGTTGCCTTCAGAAAGCGCAATGTTAGCTGCATTCAAGTTGGCAGTCGTATCCTCCGGGAAGAGGTTCACGGCAATTTCAAACACCCTCTTGAACTCCTCACTTCCCGGTTCAGAATCCTTCGCCACCATAAACATTTCGTTCAGGCTGAGGAGCTGCGGACGAGTATTCAATATCTGTTTAGCTTCTTCCACATTAAACGGACGCACCGTATAACGCACCGTATAGTCGGAATGACGCAAAGCCGGATAAACATTGTTCAGCAGGAACAGATAAGTCTTTCTGCCGTCAATTTTCTCAATGCGGCTGTTCTTTTCATCCTCATCCAATCGACTATCAATGATAGACAATACACGATCTCGCTGTTCGAGAGACGACTGCTCCACATACTTTCTCAGTCCGTCCCAGTCCTCCGGAGTAGAGCGCACTTGGAAAATAGTATCGGCAAATCCATACTGTCCGCGCACATACTGTTTGAGAGCCTCGGCACGTCCCTGTGCCAGACGGCGGTTGTTGTCAAAGCTACCTTCCGGTGAGGCATAGCCATGAATTTCAATGCCCGTAATATAGGTGTTGGTATCGTTTTTCACCACTTCTATTGTTTGGCGGATTTTTTCCAGTTCCACCGAGTTTCTTCTGTAATCAGGATGGATGACCGTTTTGTTTACAGGGAAATCCAGGAATGCAGAACCGGTTTCCTCACGATGTTTTACCGCCTCCACTTCAGGGACAGCGAATGCCAGTATCGGTTTTGGTTGATAAACCGGCACGTTTAAGTCGAGCTTACGGAGCAGCATATTGTCGCTGTCATACGGGTCGCCCCCACATCCGCAACGGTCCATTGAGAGTACCATATCTGCGGTGTTCATCCATTTACTATATGCAACAGCCGAGCGGTAGTCAACTACCAAACTGTCTTGTGAACCTGAGTGCACCAACAATCCATTGTCCTTTCTTCTCTGAGAAGCGATAAATTGTCGTCTTCCCGCCAGAATAACCGGTTTGAGAGTATACACACTATCTTCTTTTACCAGCATGGGTATCAGTCTGATAGATTGGTTTGAAGGAATATCCATATGCTCGGATGAGAGGCGGAAAGAAACATACAGACTGTCTTTGCCTTTCATCAAGTTCCAGTCTTTCACATCAAATTTTTGAGCGAAAAAGGGTGTAGCAGTAGCCAGCAGCATCAGTGATAGATACAGCCTAACATTATTTTTCATTTAACAAAAAATTAAGAAAGTCAGAATTTAAATAATACAAAATCCGTTTTGGTATAGGATATTGTGTCAGAACACATAAACTAAATTGAGAGCCAATTTAGTTGGTCCGAAATAGTTCTTTTTATCAGACAGCAACACATTTCCACAATCCCCGTCGGGATATTTGTCGAAAATAGCTCTGATATAACCTATTCCAATGAGCGCTTCCATATTGAAGTGCCTGCTAAGTGGCAAGGCATATCCATAAGTCAGTCCTCCTCCCCAAAGGTCACCTTGGAAACGATGGTCTCTAGTTTCCTTCCATAAGCCAAAAGGCATTTTCACATTACCTATATTAAACTTTGCCCAATGCGCATGCACTCCGAAGAAATGTCCGTTTGTCCGTTCACACAGCCAATATCTCCATTCAGGTTGAACCAGAATGTGTCTCCATTTCTTATTTCCGGAAAAGTCCCACGCATTGTAGTTTCCTGAGAGGTCTACTGTCATTTTCTTTCCAACTGAAAATTCCACACCACCATTTATTGAGGCAGTAGCATCGTACAGCAGGTTCGTTTTTACTGATACATGTTGCGCAAAGCCCAATACCGGCAGTAAGCAAAACAGCAGGGCTAACATACAATTTCTCATTTTTTATTACCACTATATTATACTCTAAAAAACAATCAAAACTAATACCTAATGAAAATTATAATAATTACAAATGTTTGTTTTAGTCACATTTTGTTTTGTTTTGACATTGCAAAATTAGATTATTCTGTTGGTATTTCAAATTGTATTATCTGATATTTTCTTGTAATTTGTTTTGTAAATCGTTGATAATCAAGTGTGGATTTTAAGAAAAAGTTGTAAAGTACGATTTTTCTATTGTAAAGTACAATTTTACACCTCGTATAATTGTTCTTTTAGATAAGAAATCAAATCTTTTCCTTCAGGAGTAGAGAGTTTCTTTCTTACACTTGTTTTGCATTTATGAACCGTATAGATACTCTGTCCCCATACAGCGGCAATCTCTTCAGCTCGGAATCCTACAATGAGCATACAGCACAACTGGATTTCCTTCTCTCCGAGTAGCTGTGAATATTTTTCTGTGAGTTTGCTATAAAAACCGTCAAAAATGATGTCAACGTGTCGGAAGAAGTCATTCCACTGGCTATTAAGCAATTTATTTCCGTTGAGCAGATTCAGTTTCTCAATATCTTGAAGCAATTTAGTTCCTTTGTCGTTGGCAGAATATTTGAGGTATGAAATGCGTCGTGCCACTTCCAAGTCCCGTAGAATCATATTTTTTACTTCATCGTTTATACACGTAACCGACTGTAATTTTTCTATCTGTTCCTGAAGTAGCATCAAGCGGTATGCCTGCTGTTTCTTTTTGTTGTGATATACCCATACGAATGCGAGTAATGCTATGCTCAGCAGTGCCATTACATACTTGTAGGAGGTGAGTCTGTTTTTGTACTCCTTGCGTTTTTGGTCGAATTCATATTTAAGGAATACCCCGCTCAGGGTCTTGTCGTTTAGTGCGCGCAATTTGTTTTCATACACTTCTATCACATGGTTGAGGTAGTGTACTTTTTTTAGGGTGTCATGGTTCTGTTCGGCAAATTCAGCACATATCTTGTAGAATTCAATTTCTATGAAGCTATTTTCCTCAAGGGTATCATGCTGGATGGCCAGTTTCTTATATTTTTCTGCTAAATCAATTTTGCCGATAGTGTAATAGCAGTAGGCGAGCATAGAATAGCTCAAGAAGAGGCTTCGGTTTTTCTGCATTCCCGGCAAAGCCTTTTCGGTATGTTGGATACAGGTGTTCCAATCTTTCAGTTTGAAATGTGCAATTCCTAGCAGGTAATGACTATAGCTGTAATAGGCATGACTGTCTCCTATAGTTTGGGTAATATTAGTTAGTAGTTCTATTGCTTTCTTGAATTCACTGTTGAATATATGAGTTTTTCCGATTTGTATCTGTGTGTATGTGCTGAAATTTTCCGCATTTCCTTCATTGTAGAATTCTTTTGCCAAGTTCATATATTCGGCATATCTTAGCAAGTCTACATTGTAGAAATAAATTTCTCCAAGATAGGTGTAGAGATAGAAAACCCATCTGCTGCTATTTTTGTTTTTTGCGATTTCAAGTGCTTTATTGATGATGGATATTTCTTTGTTTAAGTTCTTTTCGTGGTGATATACTCTAGCGAGAAACAGAAGAGATTCCAGTCTTTTCCAGTCATCGTGTGATTCCGAAATTATCGATGCACATGTTTCCATGTCTGTGACAGGAGGAAATGAATTTTCATCTATATAGTTATTGCACATTGATTTCAGTAAGAAGGTTGTTGCATCATCTTCATCTTTTAATTTAGTATTTGCTGTAGTCGTGTCTAGTTTGGCTAGAAAATGTTTGGGGTTGCTTTCCATAAAGACTACTGTGTCCTCAAATGAAAGGGTAGAAGTCGAATCACTTGTGCATGATAGCAATGTAGTTGCCACTATTGCCAGAATTATATTTCTATTTTTATTCATGACTGCCGATAAGTTATGAAGAAAAGAATCTTCCTTTTTCTATATACTATTATTTATTAAGGCTAATTTTAATATGTTTACTCGCTTTGTCGTGAATCGGGGATTCTTTGTTTTTATGGTTGCCGATTCTTGATTTTGTTTTCAAAATTAATGATTATTTTTTACCCCCCCCATGTATTTACATTTGTTAACATCTAAAAAGTTTATGCATAATACTATTGTAAATTATCTAGTTAATAAGGAAAAGATAATAATAGTCTAAACCAGTTGTGTGCGAATCCAGTCTTTGATAGCAGTTGTGAGTTCTTCAAATGAAGAGAAGTGTCTGACGTCAGTGGGTGAGAGTGTCCAAGAGAGATGTTTTTTATCTTGCACAATTAGGCGGGTACCTTGCCAGTCGGTCTTTGCCTCTATAGTTTCGATTCCGATTCTTGCCATTGCGTTTTTTGACCATTTTGCCAGACATTCGTTGCCAGCCTCTAGGCTGATTTGCTTTCTACTTTGGTTTAGTGGAGCATAACTTCCGCTCAGAATGTCGAATTGAATGTTGTTGTTGAACAAACCGTTGAGTTGTCCGTTTAGCACAAGGTCTTCTGTAACTCCGGTTTCCAGTCCTTTCGATTCTGAAAGCAGCCATAACCTATCGGAGAGCATCAATGCCTGTTCGATATCGTGTGTCGACATTAGAATGGCTTTATTTTCTGTTTCTGCTAGTCTGTGCAGCAGATTCATGATTTCAATGCGGCTGGCGATGTCAAGAAAAGCAGTTGGTTCATCAAGAAGTATAACCGGGCATTCTTGTACCAATACTTTGGCTATCATGGTTTTCTGTCGTTCTCCATCGGAAAGTTCAGCTATGTAGTGCTCAGCCTTGTGTTCAATACCTACGGCTTGCATAGCATGGTCTATTAGTTGGAAGTCCTTTTTAGAGAGTCTTCCAAAGAATCCGGTATGTGGCTGTCTGCCTAGTGCTACCAATTCTCTTACCGTTAGTCCGCCGGTTTGTGTGCGGTCGGTCAGTACGATGCCAATATTTCTAGAGCGTTCGGTTTCAGTGAAATTATATAGTTCTTTTCCGTTGAGTTTTAGTTCTCCTGATAGGTGAGGTTGTGTTCCCGCAAGTGTACGCAGCAAAGTAGATTTTCCTGCTCCGTTTTTGCCCAACAGACAGGTGAGTTCTCCTTTGCGAAGAGTAAAGTCTAGTTGAGAGTGTATCACGGCAGTTTGTTTTCTGTTGCGGTAACCGATGCAAAGGTTGTTGGCTTCTAGAACAATGTAAGAGGTATTCATGAGGTTAGTTGAAATACTGGATTTTTCGTTGGTTGATGATGACATAAATAATGACGGGTGCACCAATAACCGGAGTTACGGCATTGAGTGGGATGAGCCCGTTGTCGCCCGGCAAGACACATGCAAGATTGCATACCAAAGTCGTGCAACTTCCTAGCAAGATAGTGAAAGGCATGAGCAGGTTATGGTTTGAGGTGCCGGTAATAAGGCGTGCAATGTGAGGCACAGCCAGACCGATGAAGGATACCGGTCCGCAGAATGCCGTGGTGATAGCAGTAAGTAGTCCGGTGGAAAAGAGTAGCAAGTGGCGGGTACGCCGGATGTTTACTCCCAAGTTTTCTGCATATCGTTCTCCTAAGAGGAATGCATTGAGCGGTTTGATAAGTAAAACAGCTATTAACAGTCCCACAGCAATGAAGCCGGCAAAGTAAGGGAGTTGTTGCCTTGACACTCCTCCAAAGGACCCCATTCCCCATAGCACCATAGACTGAACCCCTTCGGCATTGGAGAAGAAATTGAGTAAAGTGATGGCAGAAGAGGCAATGTATCCTATCATGATTCCTGCAATAAGTAGCATAATGTGATTCCTGATGAAATGCGACAACAATAAGATAATTCCCATCACAACAATAGCTCCTAAAAAAGCTCCGGCTATGATGGCTAAGAATCCGGAAAGAACCACACTTCCGGCACTGAAAGTGCTGCCCATAAGAAGCATGACCAGTGCCACTCCCAGGCTGGCTCCGGCACTGATGCCCAAGATGGAGGAATCGGCTAGCGGATTGTGAAAGGTGGTTTGCAGCATCAGTCCGGAAGCAGCTAGGGCTCCTCCACACAGAAGAGCTGTGATAGCTTGCGGCAGGCGAGACTGCCAAACAATGAAAGCCCAACTTGTTTTTTCTGGTTCATACCCTTGTAAGATTTCGATAAGTGCAGTCAACGGAATCTGCACAGAGCCGAAACAGAGGTTGGCCACCAGTAGTAGGAAGATGAGCAATGCTGTGAAAAGGCACAAGCGTATGGGATGTAGTTTCATGGGGTTGGTCAGTCGCTAAGAGGGGTGAAATATTGGGTGTATGTTTTGGAAGTGGCAACTTCAGGGTGAAAGATATGGATCAAGTTTTCTAAAATTCGTTCAGGATGGAAAGGAGACTCTTCGTAGAAGCGGACCACTCTAGTATTGCATCCATAAATTTTTTTTTGTTTAAAAGCCTGGAACTCGGCATAAGGAGCAAATTCCTGTTGTATCTCGCGGTAGGTTTTGTCATGCTGTTGGTTGTACTTGATGAGCCAGAAGTCGGCTTGTTGCCCCCGGTCGAATACCGATTCAAAACTCATCGGTACAGAGCCGCTTTGCGGTAGGTAAGAGAAAAGGTAGTCTGCCCCTGCATCAGCAAAGAGTTTGGCAGTAGTGCTATTTCCTCCAGCCACATACCAAGTACTTCCCATCTTCAGTTCACTGATAACAGTAGGGCGAGTGGCAGTCTGCAAGGCCGAAGCCTTCAGTTTGAGATATTCCTTTTCGATGCCTTGGAAGAGGAGGTCGGCTTGCTGCTCTTTCCCGAAAAGCAAGCCAAAGAAATGAATCCATTCGGCACGCCCTAGAGCCGAGCTTTCCATATAGTCGGCACATTCAATGATTGGGATATGTAGTTTTTCGATACGTCCGTATCCGGTGTTTCCTTCAAAGGGCGACAAAAGGATGGCATCTGGTGCCATTTCGATGACTTTTTCCATATCAGGGTTCATGCTGCTTCCGGCATGGATGAGCAGGCCGTCCTGGTATCGTTGTTGTATGGCAGGTATCGCAATATACGGCAGGTCGCATACGCCACCCAGTGCATTCAGCACGCCGAGTTCTTCCATTAGGCTGCAATGCACGGCTGAGTAGACCAGCGAATGCTGTAGCGGTACCTGAATCACTGTACCCTCTTGTGGTAAATGGGAAGGAAGAGGCTTGTTCCGGTTAGTGAGTAGATAAGTACCGAGCAATTTATCCTTCTTCCATGGATTGGTTAGTACTACTTTAGTGTAGTCTTTGTAGTGTATAATATGGAGATATTCGGCATATTTCAATTGCAAAGTATCTCCGCTTTCACTAGTCGTTTGAGTATTACTTTTGGGTTTGCAGGCCGAAAGAATGAAGATGGCTATCCATAGGATAGGAGTGAATCGTAAAAATTTTCTCATAATGAATTAACTTTAAAAGAAATGAGTTCTGTTTTTTTTCTGTGGCATCTAGAAGAGGTTACAGAAAGACCAAATCACAATGCAAAGATAGGTAAAATCTTTCATCTTCCGTTGGGTTATAATCGGTTAATCGTTTCAGAAGAACAGATAGCCTGTGATGCCACATATCACGATGAGTAGGATGGGGTTAATATGAAAAAAGAATGAAGCCACGAAAGTACCGATAAACAAAAGTGTACTGATAAGGACTTGCTCTGTTTCGGTACCGAAATTTTCCGAGTTGATTAAGATGAGAAACGCAGCGGCTAAAAGTCCCACTACTCCGGGACGCAGTCCGCAGAAGATAGCTGCTATAGCAGGGTGTTTTTGGTATTTAATAAACAACTTGCTGATGAACATCATGAGCAAGAACGAGGGTAACACTACCGAGAAAGTGGCTATAGCAGACCCCAACATGCCGATGAAGTGAGAATATCCAGCACTCACCACAGCCTGATATCCTACATAGGTGGCAGAATTGATACCGATAGGTCCTGGTGTCATTTGGCTGACAGCTACAATATCAGTAAATTCAGCAGAACTTAGCCATCCGTAGTGGTTTACCACTTCACCTTGTATCATGGAAAGCATGGCATATCCACCTCCAAATCCGAAAAGACCGATTTTAAAAAATGTGTAGAATAGTTGCAGGAAAATCATATTTTAGATTTTTTTTGTTTATAAATACCATGTAAATATCCTCCTAGTCCGCTTAGAATGATAATATAGATAGGAGAGAAACCAAGTAGCCAGATGAGCAGTGCCGAGACAACCGGAATCCATATATTATATCGGTTGATGTGTGCCGAATGAGCCATCTTGAAGGTAGGAGCGGCAATGAGTGCTACCACAGCCGGACGGATACCCTTGAAAATACGTTCCACCACCGGTAGGTGCTTGTATTGTTGGAAAAACAAGGCAATGAGTAAGATAATGGCGAAGGAGGGTAAGACGGTTCCTACAGCCATGCATAAAGCAGCCCGAAAACCTTTTATTTTATAGCCAATAAAGATGGCGATGTTCACGGCAAAGATACCCGGCACCGTCTGAGCCAAAGCAATTAGGTCGAGAAACTCTTCCTTCGAGATCCATTGTTTGCGATGCACCACTTCGGTTTCAATCAAGGGAATCATGGCATATCCTCCTCCAATGGTAAAGAGGCCGATTTTGGCGAAAATCAGGAACGCATTCACATAAAACATCATATCTAGTAAGTTGAATATAGTGAAACGGCAGAAGCTCTCTCTCCGCCGTATATTGTTTTAGTTCAATGTCTTGTAAAGCAGTCAGTCTTTTCATTTCTGCTGTTTCATATAGGAACTTGGAGGCATCCCATAATATTTCTTGAAACTGTCGGTGAAATATTTTGGGTCGGCAAATCCCAACATATCAGCCACTTCCGAAACGGTATATTGCTTGCTTTTCAGTAAGGTGGCAGCTTCCTGCATACGTACAGTCCGGATAAAGTCGGCGGGGGCGACACCCGTAAGAGCCTTGATCTTGTTGTAGAAACTGGTGCGGCTCATGTTCATCTGGCTGCACAAGATATCCACATTGAACTCTTTTCCCAGTCCTTCCTTGACCAGTTGGGTTACCTTTTCCATAAATTCATTATCCAGGTTGCTAGGCATTGTCGCTTTCACTGTCGGTTCCTGCTTGTGGTTCTCCAATGGAAGTTTCTGGAACTTCTGACGCAGCAATTCCCTGTTTTCAAGTATGTTGCTGATATTAGCTTTCAGCACCATCAAGTCGAACGGCTTAACAATATACATATCGGCCTTCATTTCCAGTCCGCGCAAGATTTCCCTTCGGCTACCCAGTGCCGTAAGCAAGATAACCGGTATATGGCTGGTTTCGATGTCACTTTTCAGTATGTGGCACATCTCTTCACCGTCCATTAGCGGCATCATGACATCCGATATGATGAGGTCAGGCTGTTGCTGCTTTATCTTGTGGAGAGCCTCCTGTCCGTTGGTAGCTTCCATAATCCGGTAATGTTCGGCCAGGCACTTGTTGAGGAAGGCCCTTAGGTTATTGTTGTCTTCCACCAGTAAAATGATAGGAGCATCTTTTAGCAGTTTGTTGGTCTGCTGCTGTTCTGTCAGCGGCTTTTCTGCTGTGATATTTTCCTGATACAGCACCGAGGTAGCTATTTCATTGTTCGGTTCTTTAGTTTGGTAGTGATACTTCTTGCTACGGATAGGAAAGTCCAGCCGGAAAGAAGTACCCACATTCTCGGTGCTTTTAAAACTGATTTTTCCTCCGTGCTTCTTGATGAGTCGGTAAGTGAGCAGCATGCCGATACCGGAGCCGGAGATGCTCTGTCCGGTAGCGTTGCTTGCCCTAAAGAGGAACTTGAAAAGTTTTTTCTGCTCCTTCTTGGGGATGCCGATACCGGTATCCGAGATGGTAAGGAACCAACGGTTCTTGTTGTAGCTCATCTCCAAGTCTACACATCCTCCTTCTGGAGTATAGTTTAATGCGTTGCTCAGCAAATTTCTCAAGATGGCATTAACCTTGTTTTGGTCAATCCATACCTCTACCTTGTTACCTTGACTCTTGTAGCGCAGTTGGATGCCTTTTTGCTGTGCATAGTTCATAAACTGCTGTATATAGGTTTGCAGATAGGCATTCAGTTCATGTTTGGTTACATTGATGTTTGAGCCATAGAGTTCCTCTTTCTGGAAATTAATCAGGTTGTCAGCTAATACCGAGAGGTCTTCAGTGCTTTGTATCGCCAGGTTCAGATTGGTGAGCCCCTCTTCACTGAGTTGCTCGTTCTTCATGATTTCTCCCAGCGGAGCCTTAATAAGCGTTAGCGGGGTACGGATATCGTGTGCCGTATGCATAAAGAAGTTGATTTTGTCGATAGATGCCTTTCTGTCCCTTCGAATCTGGTTGTAACGCATCAGCATATAGATGACAACCGATGCCAATATTGCATATAGAAGGAAAGCCCATACGGTGAACCAGTAAGGCTGCTCAATGTAAATATAGAGGCTTCTCTCTTCAATGATATGAAGGTTTTCGGCATGTATGGCTCGTATACGCAAGTAGTATTTCCCTGGTGAGAGATTGGTGTATCGTATTATTTCACTATTGCTTGGCTTATTCCACTGGTCGTAGAATCCTTCCAGTTTCCAGCTATATAAAATATTCGAAGCATTGTCGAAATTGATGGAAGATACCTTCAGTGAGAATGTATTTTGGTTGTATTTCAATTTGATGGAAGGAGTTTCGTTCAATGGAACAGTCAGCGGAGAGTTCTTGTCGCCTGGATATACTCTGTGGTACATGATGTCTAGGTTGGACAAGTACATCTTACTATTGAATTTCTGCGGAAAACTGATGCTGTCCGGTAAGATGACGATTCCTTCATTGCTGCCGAAAATAAGTCTGCCTTTACAAGTATGGACAGCAGCTTTGGCATTGAAATTGGCAGTTTGCAATCCTTGTCCTTTTGTCCAACTGCTGAATTTCATCTCCTTCAAGTCAATACGGGTGATTCCGTTTTCTGTACTGATGTATAGGCAGTTTCCTTTTCCTTTAACAATGCTGTAGATGTTGTTGCTCAGCAGTCCACTATTCTCGGTATAGAACCTCCGTGTTTCTCCGGTTTTCTTGTTGATGGCAAACAGTCCATTGCCGTAGGTCGCAAAATAAGCAATAGGGGCATCAATCGGTGAATAAATCATGTTGACACAACCTATCTCCGATTCGAAGGGCAATGTTTTTTTTTGTTTGCTATCAAACATATATACTCCGTTGATAGTGCCTATCCACAAGGTATTGCTATCCTTTTGTGCAATATGAGTGATGGGGTATTCCGTATTGAATGAGCTGGATATATTAGTTTGGGTATTGTGCAGTCTTAACTTGTAGAATCCGCCGCTCCAAATGTTGCCTTCGCAGTCTTTGAAGATCGATCGGATATACTTGTTGTCGCCTTCTTTGTTTTCACTGCTTTTTTGAGTGAAGAAAGTGGTTTTTCCAGTTTTCTTCTCAATGAGGTACACCCCCGACATGTACCCTCCAGCCAAGATGTATCCCGGTTTATATTCGCATAAAGCAGTGAAAATAGTGTTTTGCTTTTGCGATTGGTATTTGGTATTGTTGAGGTAGTTATTCCATTTATTCCGTTTGAAATCATAGTGACTGATGCCATTGCTGGTAGCATACCAGGTATCTCCATCTGAATCCTCTATGATGCCATTCACAAAGTTGTGTACCAGCGAGTTGGGATTGTTGGCAGAGTGCATGATATGAAAGTAAGCCGGATAATTCTCAGAATAGATGGTAATACCGGTGGGGTAGATGACATTCCATATTCTGTTGGCCTTATCCATGTAGATATCCTTGATGATACTTCCGTTCATCTTGTTGAGGTTATGAGTATCCTCCTTTAAGAAATGCGAAAGATGATTGTTCTTTAAGTTCAGTTTGTATACACCATCTCCATCGGTGGCAATGAGCACTTCCATCGAGTCTTTACGGTTCGGGATGATATTGTTCACTCCAATGTCGGTCATGGCATTGTTCAGTCCGATTATGTCATGGCTTTTGCAGTCGTAGAGAAGCATGTTTTTAGGCAGCGTATTGATGAGGATACGCTGTGAGGGTGCATGATAGTAGATGTAATCGATACGATATTTCATACCCAAGTCGATAGGAACAATATTTTCCAGGTGAAAGTTGTTCAGACAGGCAGAAAAGAGCCCTTTCTCTGAAGCGAAGTAAAACTGGTTGCCTTCTCCCTGAGTGATGTTGCTGATGAATCCGATATGTTGGGTATGGGTGCTGTAATGTTTCTTTTCTTTGGGATTATATATATATAAGGTGTTCTTCGCGCAAAACAAGATGTTGTCCTGGTGGTCCATATAGGTGACCGAAATGGGGGTCTTTCCCAGTTCCGGATAAGTTTTTTTTAGGTCAAACTCCAGCTGGAAGCTGTCTCTCATGATGTTATACTGGAAAACTAGTCCGTCTTTTCCTATTTCCCATACTGTTTGTTGTCGGTCTGTTTTCAAGTAGTTGAGGTTAGGGTATAGGTTGACTGAGTATCCTTCTTTTTTGAGAGGATAATGCGTGAAATTTTTTCCATTATACCGGTCTACTCCTTTATGAGAAAGAATCCATATAAATCCTTGTTTATCTTGCTGTATGGAAAGCACTCTTTGGCTGCTGAGTCCTTCATCTGTTCCAATATATTCAAATATCTGTGCGTTCAGTGAAAAAATACTCCATAAAGCCAGCAGCAAGAATGAGGTGAATTGTTGTTTCATGTATATAGTAATATTTATATCGAGCGTATTCTCTGTTTATCTCAATACAAATTTCGTGAAAAAAGAGTTGCTTTCAAAGTTAATATTTAATTTTCAATAGAAAATACTATTAAATGAGGATGTTTTTGGAGTAAAATAAAGAGGGAAAGACTGATTTATGAAGTTTTAAATAGTAATAGACCATCCGATGAAATATTTTGATAAGCCGTTGGATATAAAAAAGCCGCTCCGATTGAAGTGAACCGGAGCGGCTGGATATTTATCTAATTAACAGCTTGCAGCTTTAATTATTTCTTATGGCTTTCTACCCATTTGCGTGCGTTGACAAATGCTTCCATCCACGGAGTAATCTGGTCATTGTGCAGACGTTCTGCCGGGTAGAATGCGTTGTTCCAAGGGAAACAAGCACGTTCCAAGTGTGGCATCATAGCCAAATGACGTCCATCTTGGCTGGCAATACCTGCTACGCTATAGTCAGAACCGTTAGGGTTGCCTGGATATTCATCATAAGAATATTTCAATACCACATTATAGTGGTCTTCTGGATAAGGCAATGAGAACTTACCTTCTCCGTGAGCCACCCAAATACCCAGTTTAGAGCCACTCAACGAGCCGAGCATTACACTGCGGTTCATAGGAACTGTTACACCCAAGAAGTTAGACTCGAACTTGTGTGAATCGTTGTGAAGCATCTTGCCCTTCTTCTTGTCTTCAGGGGTAATCAGTCCTAATTCCATCATCAGCTGGCAACCATTGCAGACGCCCAAAGACAAAGTATCTTCGCGTGCATAGAAGTTGTCGAGTGCAGCTTTAGCTTTCGGGTTGAACAAGAAGCTACCTGCCCATCCCTTGGCAGAACCAAGAACGTCGGAGTTAGAGAAACCACCACAGTAAACCACCATGTTGATATCTTCCAATGTTTCACGGCCGCTGATAAGATCGGTCATGGTAACGTCTTTCACGTCGAAACCAGCCAAGTATAGCATATAAGCCATTTCACGTTCGCCGTTGGTTCCCTTTTCGCGGATGATAGCAGCCTTGATGCCGCTAGGAGTGCGACGGTCAGGGTTCAGTCCGAACTGAGAAAGTTTTCCGGTGAATGATTTGTCGAATACCACTTCAAGAGGCTGCTGCTTGTAGTTTTCGAAACGCTTCTGAGCGCATCCGTTCATGCTTTGGTGGCGGTCCATCAGGTATGAAGTAGAATACCATACATCTCTTAAGTAGTCAATGCCGAACTGGTAAGTAGCATCGTGGCTGGTAACCAAGATGTGACGTTCGTTGGTTGGGGTACCCAGTTTTACGAAACCAATACCGGCATCTTCCAAAATCTTCTTCACTTCCTGTTTGTGCTTGTCGGCTACTTGAATGATGATACCTGGATTTTCAGCGAAGAGAGTCTTGACAATGTCATTGCATTTAATCTTGTCAAGGTTGATTTCCATACCGCCTTCTGTATTAGCAAAGCACATTTCCAGCAATGCAGTAATCATACCTCCGGCAGAGATGTCATGACCTGCCAGCAGCAAACCCTTGTTGACCAGTTCCTGTACAGCCAAGAATGCATCGCGGAAATATTCAGGATTTTGTACGGTAGGGACATCGCTACCAACTTTATTAAGCGACTGAGCAAAAGCAGAACCGCCAAGACGAAGTTCATCGAAACTGAAGTCGATATGATAGAAAGAAGACTTAGGCTCGTTTGCCATTACAGGAGAAACAACCTTCTTCACATCCGAAACCTCACCACCTGCAGATACGATAACAGTACCCGGACTGACAATCTTTTCTCCGTCAGGATATTTTTGAGTCATAGACAAAGAGTCCTTTCCGGTAGGAACATTGATTTGCAAAGAGCAGCAGAAATCAGACAAAGCTTTCACGGCAGTGTACAGACGAGCATCTTCACCTTTCTGGGCACGGCAAGGCCACATCCAGTTGGCAGAGAGAGAAACGCTGTCTAAACCTTCGGCCAAAGGAGCCCATACCAAGTTGGTCAAAGCTTCCGATACTGCCAATACAGAGCCGGCAGCAGGATCAGCCAAAGCAGCTTGAGGAGCATGTCCGATAGCTGTAGCGATACCTTTTTCACCACGGTAGTCCAAAGTAACGACACCACAGTCGCTCAAAGGCAATTGCAGTTCCCCCTGGCACTGCTGGCGTGCAATCTTACCTGTAACGGAACGGTCCACCTTGTTAGTCAACCAGTCTTTACAAGCAACAGCTTCCAGTTGTAGCACACGAGTTACATATTCATTCAGTTTAGCAGCGTCGTAAGACACGTTTTCGTATTTACGTTCAACTGTTTCGTCAATCATGTATGTCTTAGGAGAAGAACCAAACATCTGGTCTACTGCCAAGTCAAATGGGCGAACTCCATCTGCCTGTTCGAAAGCAAAGCGATGGTCGCCTGTAGTTTCACCAACTACATACATTGGAGCACGTTCGCGTTCAGAGATTTTGCGTACATGTTCCAGTTTCTTTTCGTCAATCAGCAATCCCATACGCTCCTGAGATTCGTTGGCGATGATTTCCTTGGCAGAAAGTGATTCGTCGCCGATAGGCAACTTGTCCATATGAATCAAGCCACCGCAATCTTCCACCAATTCAGACAGGCAGTTGACATGACCGGCAGAACCGTGGTCGTGGATAGAAACGATAGGGTTTTCATCTTCTTCACACAAGGCGCGTACCACATTGTATGCACGTTTCTGCATTTCAGCATTAGCGCGCTGGATAGCGTTTAATTCGATACCTGAAGAGTAGCGTCCGGTTTCAACAGAAGAAACAGAGCCGCCTCCCAAGCCGATACGATAGTTGTCACCACCCAATACAACGACTTCGTTTCCAGCTTCAGGAGAGCCTTTCAGACAGTCTCGCTGAGTACCATAGCCAACGCCACCAGCCAGCATGATAACCTTGTCGTAAGCATATTTCTCATTGTTTTCCTGGTGTTCGAAAGTCAAGACAGATCCACAAATCAGCGGTTGACCAAACTTGTTACCGAAATCAGAAGCACCATTGGAAGCCTTTATCAGAATCTGTTCAGGAGTCTGATATAACCAATTGCGTACAGGTAATATATTTTCCCACTCACGACCTTCTTCGCTGCGTGGGTAAGAAGTCATGTAGACTGCAGTACCAGCGATAGGCCAAGAACCTTTACCACCTCCCATACGGTCACGGATTTCACCGCCAGTACCGGTAGAAGCACCGTTGAACGGTTCTACGGTAGTTGGGAAGTTGTGGGTTTCAGCTTTCAAAGAGATGACAGTCTTAATGTCTTTAATTACAAAATAATCAGAAGTAGAATGATCTTGAGGAGCGAACTGTTCTACTACAGGACCTTCAGCGAAAGCCACATTATCTTTATAAGCCGAGATGATTTTGTTAGGGTTTTCCTGAGTAGTTTTCTTGATCATCTGGAACAAAGAAGATTCCATTTCCTGTCCGTCGATAACGAAAGTACCGCCAAAGATTTTGTGTCGGCAGTGTTCAGAGTTGATTTGGGCAAAGCCGAATACCTCAGAGTCGGTAAGTTTTCTTCCCAAGTCTTTTTCCACTTTCAGCAGATAGTCCATTTCTTCTCTAGAGAGTGCCAGACCTTCTTGTTCGTTATATTCCTCCAGGTTCTCGATGTAAACAATGGGCTGAGGCTTGATGTTTACTTCGAAGATAGACTGGTTGAGGCCATGATACATGCGTTGAAGCATAGGGTCATGTGCTGCATTTTCGTCTTTTACAGGGAAGTATTCTTCGATACGGTGAATGCCTTCGATACCCATGTTTTGGGTGATTTCTACGGCATTGGTACTCCATGGAGTAATCATTTCACGTCGAGGGCCGACAAACCAACCAGTCAGGTTGTCTTCGGTCTCTACTGTGGCATCGCTGTAGAGCCAGCATAATTTCTTGATGTCTTCAGAGTTCAGTTCTTTACTACAATCTGTAGCAATTACGCTGTGAGTGGGGGTTCTGAAAAATAGAATCATAGCACTTTTTATGTTTATAAATGATAGTTCATTCTTGATTAAATGACACTGCAAAGTTACATAAAAGCCCGTTTTTACGAAAGAAAAACGAAACGAAATATAGGTACTTTCATAAAAAATTGTCATCTTTGCATTATGAATTGGTTAGAACAGGTTACGATACTGGATTTATTGGTTAAGGGATTTATTGTTGGGGTAGTAGTTTCCGCTCCGCTAGGTCCTGTGGGCGTGCTTTGTATTCAACGGACTTTGAACAAGGGACGCTGGTTTGGTTTTGTTACCGGACTGGGCGCGGCGATGAGTGACATTGGCTATGCATTGATAACCGGTTATGGAATGAGTTTCATGGATGAAATCATTATTAAGCATCAGCTAGTGCTGCAGTTGGCAGGAAGCATTATGCTTCTTTGTTTTGGAGTGTATACCTTTCGGAGTAATCCAGTGAAGTCTCTTCGACCCACATCAAGCAACAGGGGTTCCTTGTTGCATAACTTCTTGACCGCCTTTTTCGTTACGCTATCCAATCCTTTAATTATATTCTTATTTATCGGCTTGTTCGCCCGTTTCTCTTTCGTGTTGCCGGGCAGTCTGATTGGCTTTCAGCTGGTGGGTTATCTGGCAATTGTTTTAGGTGCAGTGACCTGGTGGCTGAGCATCACTTACTTTGTAAATAAGGTGCGCACACGTTTCAATGTACGTGGCATCTGGATGTTGAATCGTATTATAGGTGTAGTGGTGATGATTGCTTCAGTGATAGGGATAATATTGGCGATTGCCGGAAAATCACTTTCTTGATATGTATATTTCTCAACAGTTAAAACAACAGAATATTGCGGAATACCTGCTGTA
The DNA here is from genome assembly GCA_029257865.1 of Phocaeicola sp. Lineage (GTDB taxonomy): Bacteria > Bacteroidota > Bacteroidia > Bacteroidales > Bacteroidaceae > Phocaeicola. The sequence goes on along the minus strand of JARIAN010000037.1, from coordinate 18,257 downwards.
TATGTGGCAGGTGGAAGATATGATTCGGGCAGCCCGTTTCGACATGAAGGTTATCCGTGAAAGGATAGTAGACCCTTATCCTTCTCTTACCGGTGAGCAGCGTGAGGCTTTGGCTCAATGGTATCAGGATCTTATAAATATGATGCACGATGAAGGGGTGATGGAGAGAGGGCATCTTCAGATTAACCAGAATATCATTATCTGGCTTACTGACCTCCATTTGCGATTGCTCAAGTCGCCCAAGTTTCCTTATTATAGCGCTGCATATTATAAGGTGTTGCCGTTCATCGTGGAATTACGTGCTAAGGGTGCGCATAAAGACCTTCCAGAGTTGGAAATCTGTTTTGATGCCATGTATGGAGTCTTGATGTTGAAACTTCAGAAGAAGGAAATCAGTGAAGATACTCAGAAGGCATTGAAAACGATTGGCGACCTGTTGGCTATGCTGGCAGGCTATTATATTAAAGATAAGCAAGGGGAACTTGAACTGGAATGATATGAAGACAATTTTGATAACTGGTGCCAATGGACAGTTGGGAAACGAAATGCGTCTGTTGGTCGGACGATACCCAGCTTACCGTTATCTGTTTACAGATGTGGCTGAATTGGACATTTGTGATGCAGAGGCTGTAAAGGATTATGTAGCAGAGCAGGAAGTCGATTTGATAGTCAACTGTGCTGCATATACAGCGGTAGACAAGGCTGAAGACGATGAAGCACTGGCCGACCGTCTGAATCATTTGGCGCCCGGCTATTTGGCTGAAGCTGTTGCTGCACGTGGAGGAAATTTGATACAAATCTCTACTGATTATGTGTTTGACGGAACTTCTTACGTGCCTTATCGAGAAGATATGCTTGCTTGTCCCGATTCGGTTTATGGTCGTACTAAATTGGCTGGTGAAGAGGCTGCGATGTCACATTGTAAAAATGTGATGGTGATACGCACCGCTTGGTTGTATTCTACCTTTGGAAATAACTTTGTGAAGACGATGATTCGTCTTGGAAGGGAAAAGGATTCCTTGGGGGTGATATTTGATCAGATAGGTACTCCTACCTATGCTAGGGATTTGGCTCGAGTGATTTTTGTGGTTATTGAAAAAGGTATAATACCGGGAATCTATCATTTTAGTAATGAAGGAGTTTGTTCGTGGTATGATTTTACGCAAGTTATTCATCGTTTGGCTGGAATAGCTGACTGCAAGCTTCGTCCATTGCATACAGAGGAATATCCTACTCGTGCCAAAAGACCACATTATTCGGTGCTTGACAAGACTAAATTGAAGGAAACTTATGGAATAGCAATTCCTTATTGGATTGATAGTCTGGAAGAATGTATTAAGAAATTATTAGCATAAATATTATATCTACTGAAATGAACGCTGAAATAGAAAGAAGACGTACGTTTGCGATTATCGCTCACCCTGATGCCGGTAAGACTTCTCTTACCGAAAAGTTGTTACTCTTCGGAGGTCAGATACAGGTGGCTGGAGCGGTTAAATCGAATAAAATCAAGAAGACTGCGACATCCGACTGGATGGATATCGAAAAGCAACGTGGTATCTCTGTAACCACCTCCGTGATGGAGTTTGATTATCATGACTATAAAATTAATATCCTTGACACTCCGGGTCACCAGGACTTTGCGGAAGACACTTATCGTACGCTTACGGCAGTAGATAGTGTAATTATCGTGGTTGACGGTGCAAAAGGTGTGGAAACACAGACTCGAAAACTGATGGAAGTGTGCCGCATGCGTAATACTCCGGTGATTATTTTTGTAAACAAGATGGACCGTGAGGCTAAGGACCCGTTTGACTTGCTCGACGAGCTGGAAGAGGAGTTGTCTATTCATGTATGCCCTTTGTCATGGCCTATCGAGAGCGGACCTCGCTTTAGAGGGGTATATAATATTTATGAACGCAAATTAAACCTGTTCCAGCCATCTAAACAGGTGGTGACTGAAAAGGTGGAGGTGGATATCCATACGGAAGATTTGGATAACCATATTGGTGCTTCGCTGGCAGAAAAACTCCGTAGTGAAATTGAACTGATTGATGGTGTGTATCCGGAGTTCAGTCTTGATAATTATAAGGGAGGTGAGCTGGCGCCGGTATTCTTCGGTTCGGCTTTGAATAACTTTGGTGTACAGGAATTGCTGGATTGTTTTGTGGAAATCGCTCCGAGCCCTCGTCCTGTGAATGCTGTGGAACGTACCGTTAATCCGGATGAGACCAAATTCACTGGCTTTGTCTTTAAAATCACTGCCAATATCGACCCTAATCATCGCTCTTGTGTGGCTTTCTGTAAGGTTTGTTCAGGCAAGTTTACTCGCAATACTCCTTATTTGCACGTACGTCATAATAAGACCATGCGTTTTTCTTCACCTACCCAGTTTATGGCGCAGCGCAAGACTACTGTAGAAGAGGCTTGGGCTGGAGATATCATTGGTCTGCCAGATAACGGAACTTTCAAGATTGGTGACACCTTGACCGAGGGGGAAAACTTGCATTTCAAAGGACTGCCGAGTTTCTCTCCAGAAATGTTTAAATACATTGAGAATGCCGACCCGATGAAGACGAAGCAGTTGAGCAAGGGTATTGACCAATTGATGGACGAAGGTGTGGCTCAGTTGTTTGTCAATCAGTTTAATGGTCGAAAGATTATCGGTACTGTAGGGCAGTTGCAGTTTGAAGTAATCCAGTATCGTTTGGAAAATGAATATAATGCGAAATGCCGTTGGGAGCCTATCAGTCTTTATAAAGCCTGCTGGATTGAAAGTGATGATGCCGAAGAACTGGAAGCCTTCAAAAAACGTAAATATCAGTATATGGCAAAAGACCGTGACGGACGTGATGTGTTCCTTGCCGATAGTGGATATGTGCTTCAAATGGCTCAGATGGACTTTAAGAACATCAAGTTCCACTTTACTTCGGAATTCTGATAAAGAATGCAAGAATATAGATTGTCCAAAGGGTGCCGGCTGTCTGGCGGCCTTTGGACATTTTTTTTATAAAACCGGCTATGCATTTTATGCAGCAGCCATTTGTAGTAATCGCCGGAGATTAAGTTTGGAGCCACTTCACTAAATCTTAAAAAGAATTTGATGCATAGTTGAGTTACAACCGCCGATTGATAAAACACAACCGTTGTTTTATCAATCGGCGGTTGTGTTTTATGAAATACTGGCGGTAACTCAAGAATAGATGATGAAGTCGGCAAATATTATGTAGGTGATTTTTATTTATGGACAGTTGTGAAAACAATTATTGAAAGCGGCCATTAGGAGGGCGTTTGCGTAGCGGCTGTGCCGGTGTATTGAGGCAAACTTCAGCAGAAAAAGATTTCTCGAAGAGAATATTATGGGTGGGAAGGCTTGTAGTTGCATGCTTGCTTAGATTGCAAAATTTGTTAATATTCACCAAAACAGACAAAGTTATTTTTTATTATGAAATCAGTATATTAATTTTGCTATCTATAAGTTAGAGTAAAAATAGATGTTGGGTAATATAGGTAAAAAAAGTTTCAAAATGCGTTTGTTATGTGTGTTTTTGTTGACACTCATACATTTTGATGCGTACTTATATGAAGGTATACATGCCTTTCAGTTGGTAGAGACTGAGCAACCGGCATCTGTTTCCGATGAGACCATTATACAGGATGGTACATACATTCATACAGCATGGGGAGATTTGTCGTATTCCAAAACTTCTTCCCGTATCAATTGGAATTCTCTTATAATCTGTATCCTTCCTGTGTTATTTAGCTTTTATTCAATTTTCTTACATGGGAGGAAGTTTGTCAGCCAAAGTTGTTCTGAGGCTTTGTGCCGGTTGCAAGCTCGCTCATATATGGCTTATTGTACTTTACTGATTTAGCCTTTTCCTTTTTATTTGTTTTAATGTATTCTTGTTATAGTCTGCATCAATTGGTGTGGAGGCCTTGTTGCGTCATATCTTTTCGGTGGGGGGAATGCATTGTCTGCTATTTGAAAATCATAAACAACACATAGTCTTTTTTTTTAATCGTATGAAACAACTTATTCAGAAGGTTGCATTCTTATCTTGTATGGCAGGAGTGTTGCCAGCTTGTCAGACGACAAGCGATAGACAGGTGAAAAGTAATGAAATGATACCTGTAACAGTATTAGAACCAACAACGGTAGACTTGCCTCGCTCTTATGTGGCAGATATACAAGCAGTACAATTTGTGGAAATTAAAGCAAGAATATCGGGCTTTATCCGTGAAGTACTGGTTGACGAAGGTCAGCTTGTAAAGAAGGGGCAGCCTATGTTCCGCCTTAATTCTGAAAACTTTATGGAGGTGCTCAAAGCAGCTGAAGCTAACTATAAGCAGACTCAGGCTGAGCTGGAAATGGCTAATTACGAGATGGAACGTGTGCAGCGCCTGGTAGAGAAGCAGATTATTTCTTCTATCCGCTTGGACCAAGTGACCCGTGAGCGTGAAGTAGCCCGAATGAAAGTAGAGCAAGCACGTGCAGAGATGCAGCGTGCGCAGATGGAATATTCATATACCACCATCACAGCTCCTTTTACCGGATATGTAGACCGTATTCCGTATAAGGTAGGTAGCTTGGTTAATCCGGAAAGTTTACTTACTAATGTGAGTGATATTTCTGAGGTATTTGCTTATTATAAAGTTAATGAAAAAGAATATCTTCGTATGAAGCGTGCTCAGTTGAGCGGGGAGGAAATGCAACAGTTTGACAATGTGGAATTGGTGCTTCCCGACGGTTCGGTATATTCTTATAAAGGAAGGCAGGAAACTGTGGAAGGTGACTTTGAACGAGGTACAGGGTCGATTGCTTTCCGAGTGCGATTCCCTAATCCAGACGGGCTCTTGAAGCATGGGGTGACTGGTAAAGTAAGACTGATGACTCACATGGAAGATGTGTGCCTGATTCCTCAGAAGTCGACTTTTGAAATCCAGGATTTTACCTATGTCTATCTGTTGGGAGAAGAGGGAAGAGTGAAGGTGCGCAGCTTCAACCCGATTGAGCGTTATCAAAACTATTATGTGACTCAAGATTTGAAACCTCATTCTACCATCGTGTATGAAGGGGTGCAGATGGTAAAAGATGACCTTGAAATCAAGGCGGATACAATTCCATTTGAAGAGGTAAAAAAAGAATTGAAGTTGAATGCTCTGCAGAAATAATAGTCTATGTTCAAATTATTCATCAAACGACCGATTTTATCGGCTGTAATATCGGTCATTATCGTTTGCTTGGGGAGTTTGGCTTTGGTGTCATTGCCTATTACCCAGTTCCCGGATATCGTACCTCCTTCGGTGACGGTGACAGCCAGATATACCGGTGCCAGTGCTGATGTGATGTCGAAAACGGTAGCCACTCCTTTGGAACGCGCTATCAATGGTGTTTCGGGAATGACCTATATGACTACCGTATGTACGAACGATGGTATGTCGCTTACTACTATCTATTTTAAGGTGGGTACTGACCCTGATGTGGCTGCCGTGAATGTGCAGAATCGTGTGACCACTGTGCTCGATGAGTTGCCCGAAGAGGTAATCCGTGCCGGTGTGGTAACCGAGAAGGAAGTCAACAGTATGTTGATGTATCTGAATATCTATAGTACAGACAGCACCCATACCGAGAAGTTTGTCTATAACTTTGCCGATATCAACATCCTCCGTGAGTTGAAGCGTATCGATGGGGTAGGGCTGGTAGAGATTATGGGTAGCCGAGACTATGCGATGCGTGTATGGTTGAACCCTAACCGTATGGCTGCCTATAACTTAGTGCCTCAAGATGTTACTGAGGCTATCCGCCATCAGAATATTGAGGCTGCTCCGGGAAAGACAGGTATCAGTTCCGACAAGTTGCCTCAGCAGCTGCAGTATGTGTTGCAGTATACCGGTAAGTTCAATACTCCTGAGCAGTATGGTGAGATTGTGTTGAAGGCTCTTCCTGATGGTTCTTTGCTCCGTTTGCGAGATGTGGCTACCATCGAGTTCGATTCGGAAGACTATAATATGGTGTCGATGACAGACGGCCGTCCTTCTGCTTCCATTATGATTAAGCAGCGTCCGGGTTCGAACGCCCGTGAGGTGATTAACCAAATCAAGTTGCGAATGGAAGAAATCAAGGAAAGCAGTTTTGCTCCTGGTATGGACTATAATGTAGCTTACGACGTGTCTCGTTTCTTGGATGCTTCCATCTGGTCGGTACTGAAGACTTTGATAGAAGCGTTCCTGCTGGTGTTCGTGGTAGTATATGTCTTTCTTCAGGATTTCCGTTCTACATTGATTCCTGCCATTGCCGTTCCTGTTTCGCTGGTGGGTACGTTCTTCTTTATGCAGATGTTGGGTTTCTCCATCAATATGCTTACTCTGTTTGCACTGGTACTTGCCATTGGTATTGTGGTCGACAATGCCATTGTGGTAGTGGAAGCCGTACATGTAAAGATGCATGAAGAGAAGTTGTCGCCTTATAAAGCTTCGGTAGCAGCTATCCAGGAGATTGGTGGTGCCATTATAGCCATTACTTTGGTAATGTCGGCCGTATTTGTGCCTGTTGGTTTCATGGAGGGGACGGTAGGTATTTTCTATCGTCAGTTCTCGTTGACATTGGCTGTGGCCATTGTAATATCCGGAGTCAATGCGTTGACACTTTCTCCGGCTTTGTGTGCCCTATTGCTAAAACCGGCGCCTACCGGAAAGAAGAAGCCTTCGTATCAGCGCCGGTTCTTTGTAGGTTTCAACCGTTTTTACAGTCGTTTTGAACACAGGTATCAGTCGGGTTTGCACCATTTCTTGAAACGCCGTGCCTTCACTTGCATTACCTTGTTGGTGTTCTTTCTTGCCACTTACGGCATCAGCCTGGTTCTTCCTTCGGGATTTATTCCTAACGAAGACCAAGGTATGATCTATGTCAATGTGGATGCACCTCCGGGGGCTACAGTGGAGCGTAGTGAAAAGGTATTGAATCAGATACAGGCAGCCTTGCTTCCATTCGATGAAATTGAAAGTATCTCTACTTTGGCAGGTTACAGTTTGATGACAGAAACAGAAGGAGCCAGCTATGGGATGGGTATGATTAACCTGAAACCTTGGAGTGAACGCGAGCAAAGTGTAGAAGAGTTGATGCAGGTTTATAAAGACCGCACCTCGCATATCAAGGATGCGGATATTCAGTTCTTCCTTCCTCCTTCAGTTCCGGGATTCGGTAATGCCAGCGGATTCGAGTTGCGTTTGCAAGACAAGACAGCAGGTGACTTTCATGATTTTGCAGCTGTGGCAAACAATTTAGTGGCTAAACTAAATGCAGACCCTCGTATACAAGGTGCAACTTCAGGATTTAACCCTAACTTCCCTCAATATCTGCTGAAAGTAGATTTGGCGAAAGCTGCCAAGTTGGGTGTCAACTTGGATGAGGCTATGGAAACTTTGCAGGCTTATATCGGAAGTTTCTACTCATCTAATTTCATCCGTTTCGGACAGATGTATAAAGTGATGATTCAGTCATCTCCGGAGTATCGAATGAATCCGGAAGACTTGTATCGTCTGTATGCAAAGAATAATGATGGTAATGTGGTGCCTTATTCTAACTTTATGATGATGGAGCGTGTATTCGGTCCTAGTCAGATTACCCGTTATAATATGTTTACTTCGGCATTGATTACTGGTGAAGGAGAAGCTGGGGTAAGTTCGGGTGAAGCTATTCTGGCTGTAGAAGAAATCTGCAAGGAAGTTCTTCCAAGAGGTTACGATGTGGAATGGTCGGGTATTACCCGTGAAGAGAAAGACTCCGGCGGACAGACTTTCATCATTTTCGGCATCTGTCTGCTGTTCGTATACCTGCTGCTTGCAGCACAATATGAGAGTCTTCTTCTGCCTTTCCCTATCATCTTGTCGTTGCCGGCTGGTATATTCGGCTCCTATTTCTTCCTTCAGGTGGCAGGGTTGGAGAACAATATCTACGCCCAGGTGGCTCTTGTGATGCTGATAGGATTGTTGGGTAAGAATGCAATTCTGATTATTGAGATGGCCAATCAGTTCCGCCATCAGGGCATGAGCATCATGGAGGCAGCCATAAAGGGAGCGGTAAGCCGTTTACGTCCTATCTTGATGACTTCTTTTGCCTTTATCTGTGGTTTGATTCCATTGTTGGCAGCAACCGGTGCCGGAGCATTAGGTAACCGTTCTATCGGTACAGCAGCCGCAGGAGGTATGTTTATCGGAACATTTGTAGGTATTTTCCTTGTTCCGGGACTATATATCCTATTTGAAACCTTGTCGGTGAAACTGTCCGGCAACAAAAAAAATTATGAAGATGAAGAAGAATGATACATTAAAGAAATATATTGCGTGTGTAGCTTTAGGTGCTTTGTTGGTAGGATGTAAGGCTCCTACCTTGTCGCAGACGGAGAAAGTCGTGTTGCCGGAAACATTCTCCGGGCAAACGGGAGATACCGTGACGGTGGCTTCCATGTCCTGGAAATCTTTCTTTCCAGATACTTATCTGATAGCCTATATTGACACGGCGTTGGTTAATAATCATTCTTTTCGTCAGGCACTCGAACAGGTTTCTCTTTCACGTGAGCAACTGAGGATGCGTAAAGGGGCCTTGTTGCCGGAAGTGGCTATTGGAGTAAGTGCAGGAGTGCAGCGTTTTGGAGATTATACGATGGATGGGGTGGGTAACTCTACCACTAACACTCCTGATTTGGCATCTGACAAGCATATACCAGATCCTTATCGGAATTTCAACCTTGGTATGACTTTCCAGTGGGAGGCTGATATTTGGGGTAAGCTGACTCGCAAGAAACAGGTTGCCGCCCTTCGCTGGATGCAGTCTGTAGAAGCCAAACAGTTGATGCAGACTGTTTTGGTTTCAGAAGTAGCTGCACAATATTATCATCTGATAGGTTTGGATAAGAAATGTGTGATTCTGGAAGAAGAAATTCAAAAGACAGAGAAATCCTATCAGCTATCCAACGAGTTGATGAAAGAGGGAGAAGTGTCCAGTCTTTCTGTCAATCAGTTCCTTTCTCGTGGGATGAAACTGAAAGAGATGTTGCTCGATGTGCGTCAGCAAGTGAGAGAAGCGGAACATGCTTTTGCTCTGTTGCTGGGCAAGCTGCCGTTTGAGGTAAAGCGTGCCAGTTTTGAAGACCTTTCAGCTTCTACATTTCCGGTTTCCTCCGGGATACCTGCCCAATTGATTCAAAACCGTCCTGACATCCGTACGGCAGAATTGGAGTTATTGGCTACCAAGGCAGACGTATCGGCTGCGCGGAAGGCATTCTTCCCTTCGGTTGTGATAGGTGGCGGCGGCGGTTTTAATGCCTTTGATTTAAGCAAATGGTTTCTGTCACCCGCTTCATTGGTTTATGATTTGGCTGCAGGTATTACGGCTCCTATCTTCAAGCAAAATGAGGTGCGTGCGTTGTTGAAACAGTCGAAAGCTCGCCAACGTACGGCTTTGTTGGAATATCAATATACTGTGCTGAAATCCTATCAGGAAGTAACCGACCTGATTGTTTCAGCCGAACAGATGAAAGTGCGCAAGCAGTTGAAGTCGGAAGAAAGTGCAGTGCATCATCGTTCTATTGAGCATGCCAAGGAATTGTTTAAGACTGGTTTTGTAAGCTATCTGGATGTCTTGTCGGCCGATGAACGTTATTTGGACTGTGAGCTGGAGCGTATAGACTTGAACGTGTCGTATTGTCAAGTTCATTCCCTGTTGTTTCGTTCATTAGGTGGTGGCCGTTTTTAAAAGTGATGATTTGATAATAGAAATGCTTTAGACAGAAAGCGGGTGTATCAGTGTTTTTGATACATTCGCTTTTGTCATTTTTGTATTCCACTCACTTTTATTGTGCTAATTGATAGAGAGTGACGGATATATCGGGGAAAATATGTAAGTTTGTATGAATTTAAAATCCATAATATGAAGATTTCTTATGCTATAATTGCTGTGATATGTGTTTTCTCCTGTTTGGACGCATCCGCACAGCTTCGGAAAAATAAAGTGTACGAAGACTATATCAAGAAGTATCGTGGAGTGGCAGTGGATGAGATGAAGCATTATCAGATACCGGCCAGTATCACTCTTGCGCAAGGACTGCTGGAATCGGGAGCTGGAAGAGGAACTCTTGCACGGAAGTCGAACAACCATTTTGGCATCAAGTGTGGAGGTTCTTGGGAAGGTAAAAGTGTGCGTCACGATGATGATGCGCGCAATGAGTGTTTCAGAGCATACAAGCATGCTAAGGAGTCTTATCGTGACCATTCCAAATTCTTGCGGTCAGGAGCAAGGTATGCCTTCTTATTCCGTTTGAAAATCACGGATTATAAAGGATGGGCTAAAGGGTTGAAGAAAGCCGGATATGCTACAGATCCTCATTATGCAACTCGTCTGATTCAAATCATCGAGTTATATGACTTGGATCGTTATGACAAGAAAGGAGGTCTGGAGTGGGCTAAAAAGTTTCCGAATCCTCATCAACCTTATTTGGCCAATGAGTTGTTATATATAATTGCAAGAAAGGGAGATACTTTCAAGCAACTGGGCAAAGAGTTTGACATCAGCCGGAAAAAGGTACGCACTTATAATGATTTGCCTAAGGATTTTGAATTTCAAGGTGGGGAAATCATTTATTTAGAGAAGAAACACCGGAAAGCAACCAAAGACCATGTCGTGTATGTGGTAAAAGATGGAGATTCTATGTACACCATTTCGCAAAAGTTCGGTATCAGACTCAGCAGACTGTATAAAATGAACAAGATGAAGCCAGATGCTCCAGCTCCGCAGGTTGGAGAGATTCTACGCTTGCGTTGATTGGTTAGAATAAATAGAAAGGACTGTTTCCTGTCGGTTAGAAGATGGAAACAGTCCTTTTTTATCGTGTTGCCTAGCCGGTTTTACAAGTCGAATTCTTTATGGAATTCCACAACAGCTTCAATACCTTTGCGGAAAATATCCAACTGGAAGTTTTCGTTAGGAGAGTGGATGGCATTGCTTTCCAGTCCGAAGCCCATCAATACCGTCTTGATTCCTAAAATCTTTTCGAAGTCGCTGATGATAGGGATGCTTCCACCGCGACGTACAGCCAACGGCTTTTTTCCGAATGCTTTCGTGAATCCTTTTTCTGCCGCTTTATATGCCGGCAGCATAATAGGACATACATATCCTTCACCTCCATGCATAGGAGTGACCTTTACCTGTACATAGTCTGGTGCTATGCTTTGGAAATAGTCGATGAACAACTTAGAAATTGTTTCGTGGTTCTGATGAGGAACCAGTCGGCTGGATACTTTGGCATAGGCTTTGGATGGCAATACCGTTTTAGAACCTTCTCCAGTATATCCTCCCCAGATGCCACATACATCAAAAGAAGGGCGGCAGCTGTTGCGTTCCAGGGTGGAATATCCTTTTTCGCCTTTCAAAGCTTTTACTCCGATTGCTTCCATATATTTCTTTTCGTCGAAAGGAATATTGGCAATCATTTCACGTTCTGCAGCAGGAACTTCCTCTACCTCATCATAGAAATGAGGAACGGTGATACGTCCGTTCTCGTCGATGACTTGAGCGAGCATGCTGCATAAAGTATTGATAGGATTAGCTACTGCACCGCCGAAATGCCCTGAGTGCAAGTCGCGGTTAGGGCCGGTCACTTCAATTTCCCAATAAGCCAGACCTCTCAGTCCGGTAGTCAGTGAAGGCAGGTCGGCTCCCAGCATACTGGTGTCCGAAACCAATATCACATCTGCTTTAAGCAGTTCTTTATGTTCTTTCAAGAAAGCGTTCAGACTAGGAGAACCAATTTCTTCTTCCCCTTCAAAAATGAATTTGACATTATGTTTCAGCAATCCCTCTTTCACCAAATATTCAAAAGCCTTGGCTTGAATCATTGCCTGTCCTTTATCGTCGTCGGCACCGCGCGCCCAGATTCGCCCGTCGCGGATTTCCGGTTCAAAAGGCTTGCTTTTCCAGAGTTCCAGAGGTTCTGCCGGCATCACGTCGTAATGAGCATATACCAATACGGTAGGAGCATCCGGGCTGATACGCTTTTCTGCATAGACCAATGGATTTCCGTTTGAAGGCATGATGTGTGCTTCATCGGCACCAGCTTCCAGTAAAAGTTGTTTCCAACGTTCTGCACATGCCAGCATATCGTCTTTATTCTCAGGGAAAGCACTGATACTTGGTATACGAATCAAACTGAACAGTTCTTCCAAAAAGCGGTTTTCGTTTTCTTGAATGTATTGTTTTATTTCCATGATGGTTAAAATTTAAGTAATGTTCGATGTATAATTACAGATGGCTTGCCTTGTCGAGCAGGTAGAAGTCGAGCAACGTCATAGCCGCCATTGCCTCTACGATAGGAACAGCACGTGGCAACACACACGGGTCATGTCTTCCGCGTGCTTTCAGTATGGTCTCGTTGCCGTGTATATCTACCGTAGGTTGTTCCATAAGTACAGTGGCTACCGGTTTGAAGGCCACATTGAAATAAATGTCTTGTCCGTTGCTGATGCCTCCTTGTATTCCTCCCGAGCGGTTGGTGCGCATTGCAATGTGCCCGTTGTCACAGTAGAAGATATCATTTTGTTCGCTCCCTTTCAGGTTCATGTGTCCGAAACCTTGGCCATATTCAAAACCTTTGGCAGCGTTGATAGTTAGCATTGCATTCCCCAGTGCTGCATGCAACTTGCCGAAAGCCGGTTGTCCCAATCCTACCGGACATCCTTTGATGACACAACTTACCACACCTCCGATGGTATCTCCTTCTCCCTTGATTTGGTAAATATAATCAGCTATTTGAGCAGCCAGCTGCTGGTCGGGGCATCTTACCGGATTTTGTTCGATAGTGCTTAAATCGTATGCCGAGTAATCTTTTTCCAGTTTCAGATTGCCTACTTGTGACGTGAAGGCCTTAATTTGAACACCCAACTGGCGGAGTGCCAGTTTTGCTACAGCTCCAGCCACCACTCGCGAAATGGTTTCTCTAGCAGAAGAGCGTCCACCTCCCCTGTGGTCTCTGATACCATATTTCTGTGTATAAGTATAATCGGCATGAGAAGGACGGAACACCTCTTTCATGTTGTCATAGTCATTGGAGTGTTGGTTATTGTTCCAAACTACAAATCCAATAGGGCATCCTGTAGATACCCCCTCATAGACACCAGAAAGGAACTCCACTTTATCCGCCTCTTTGCGGGCAGTGGTGATGGCCGATTGTCCGGGCCGTCTCCGGTCTAGCTCCTGCTGTATGAATTCCATGTCGATGGCAATACCTGCAGGCAGTCCGTCAATGACGCCTCCCACAGCTTTCCCATGTGACTCTCCGAAACTGGTCAGTCGGAATAGATTACCAAAAGTATTGTTGTACATATTAATAAGCTTAAATAAATAATTAGAATTTGCTTCCTGCTCCACCTCCGCCGAAGTCACCTCCACCGAAGCTTCCGCCACTGAATCCGCCGCCGCTATGTCCGCTTCCGAATCCGCCTCCCATGAACGGACCTCCCACGAACGGACCTCCGTTGCCTCCTCTATGGTGAGAAGAGTTGTCATCGTTTTCTTTCCGTTGTCGGCGTACGATATGTCCGCAGTTGCTGCAGCAGAGCACTACCTCTTTGGTACGTATTCCGTTGACATTCGATAAAGTACGTTCAGATAACGGTTGAAGGGTGTGCTTGTGACATTTGGGGCATTTCTTTTGTTGGCGAATCTTCAGCCACAAGATGAATGGAACAACTACGAAGAAACAGAAAGGAATCATGAAAAGTAGTGAATTGTCAGACTCTCCTTCGGGTGAAGTCAGAGGTTCGCCTGTGCCGTCCAGCTGTCCTTTCAGAGCCTTTATTCCGGCCAGCATACCTCTGTCCCAGTCTCCGTTGCCGAGGTGCTCATTCATGTATCGCATTTGAATCTGCTTGCAGATGGCATCCGGCAAATCACCTTCCAGTCCATATCCGGTAACGAACTGAATACATCTTTTTTCTGTGACCAGCAAGACGACCAGTCCGTTGTCTTTACCTTTTTGTCCTACTCCGTTTTTTCTTCCCAATTCGTAGGCAAAATTGAAACAGTCCCCTTCCTCTATTCGGTTGACTGCCACTACCAAAGTCTGTACGCCAGTTTCCTGTTCCAGTTGAAACAAGATACGGTCCATCTCTGCCACCGCTTCGTTTCCAAGCACTCCGTCCGGGTTGCTGACATACCGGGTACGGTCTTTCAAATGCACCATCGGGATATCCTCCGGTCGGTAAGACCTGTTTTCTGCACCCACCTGAACCAGCAAGAAGCAGAACCATAGAGCAAACAAAAAGAATCTTTTACACATGACGAGATGATAAGCGATTAAAATTCTACTTTAGGAGCTTTCTGAGTACCTTCTTCCGCTTCAAAGTAAGGACGCTTTTCAAATCCGAACATTCCGGCAAGAATATTATTAGGGAAGCGTCGGATAGAGACATTATAAGTACGTGCTACGTCATTGAATTTGCGGCGTTCCACGCTGATACGGTTTTCTGTGCCCTCCAGTTGAGCCTGCAGGCTTTTGAAGTTTTCGTTGGCTTTCAGTTCCGGATACTTTTCAGCAACCACCATCAAGCGGCCGAGGGCACTGCCCAATGTTCCCTGTGCACGGTTGAATGCTTCCAGCTTTTCCGGAGTCAAGTTTTCTGTATCTAAAGTTGTCTGGGTAGCTTTGGCACGTGCTGAAATGACAGCTTCCAGGGTTTCCTTTTCGTGCGAAGCATATCCTTTTACAGTATTCACCAGGTTAGGAATCAAGTCGGCACGTCTTTGATATTGATTTTCTACATTACTCCATGCAGTAGATACAGCTTCATCCTTGTTGACCATTGAGTTATACGAACTCATGGCATAACCAGCCAGTGCCACAATAGCGATAACGATTAGAATCCAAGTTTTTTTCATAAATGTATTTGTTTTTTGATTAGTTTGATACGCAAACATACTTAATTTACTTGGAATAATCTAATAAATAAACGGTTTAGATAAGTGAAAAAATGATAGGATTTGAAAACAATTCAAAGAAAAGAGTAATTTTGTGATAAAATGAACATATAATTTAGAATCGATGAGAACAGTGATACAATTTTTGGGAACTGGTTACGTAATGAAGAGATGCTTGCTTGCAGTATGTCTTGTAATGCTATTGGTGTCTTGCAGTAGAAAGGCTGCCGAGGAGTCGGCCTTCGAAGACAAAGTGATGTTGCTGGAAAGCAATCCAGAGCAGTTTCTGGCAAAATTGGATACTACAACAGCGGCTTTGAACATCCATACCATACAGGGGGCTACTAGCTTCCTGTTGAAATCAATGGCACAAAGCCACTTGAATGAAGATGTTTGCTTCGACAAGGAGAAAATGCTTCAATGTGAAACCCTTTTCGGGAAGCGAAAGGAGGGGTATAAACAGTTGGAAACGTTGTTCCTGCTGGCTAGGGCTTATCACAGGGAGAATAATCTGGAGAGTGAAGTTGCCATTATCAACAAAGCCTTGGAAAAAGCGGTAGCGATGAAGGATAACAGGTGGTTGTTTTATCTGTATTGCTACCTGAGCGATATTTCCATCCGCGATTTGGATGTCTTGAAATATATCAAGTATCAGACATTGGCGGCTGAGGCCCTGACCGATGAGGAGGTGCTGCATACCGATATCTATGCAAAGATGTTGATGGGCAAGAATTGCATTTACACTAATCAGTTTGAGAAAGCAATCGGTCTGTTGTTAGAGATAAACCAGTCAATGAGTGAGAAGCATGCTTATTATGCCGATTGCTTGTGCTTGCTGGGGGTGGCTTATTTTAAGTCGGAACAGTGGGACGCATGTGTTCAGTGGACCAATAAAGCCTTGGAGGTTGTACGTACAGATGAACGCAAATTCATTTGTTATTCGATTCTTACTTATTGTTATTATAATAAAGGAGAAGTGGCAATGGCACGCACTTGCAGAGACCAGGCCATCCGCTACGACCGCCAGGATGAAACCAATCACATGGAAATAGAGTTCTATAAAGTTTGTGCTGATTTTTCTAAAGACAATCAGAATATAGAAGGCGAGATAGACTGTTTGCGTAAGGTGATAGAACGGTATGAACAGAAGGTTCAGAAGTTGAACGGTAAAACATTGGATGGGGCTGTGCAGGCTTATGCTCATGTATGCGAGAAAAACAAATACGAACAACAACTCAATATTTACCAGTATGCGGCTTTCTTCGTGGTTGTAGTATTGTTAGGGGCAGGTATTGTGTATGTAAACAGACAGAAGAAGCAGGCTTATCATCTGTTGGCTCTTCAGCAGCAGATTCATGAACTGGAGTCGTTGGAGCATATTAAAGAAGAAACCAAAGAAATGATTTTGCGTGATATGGAAGTGGCGAAACGAGTGGCTACACTGAAGCAGACGAGAAAGGGGAAGGGGGAGAAGTTGCTTCAGGAAATAGATAATCTGAACTTGCTTAGTGGAAATAAGTTGGTCAATACGCAATGGAATGACTTTTATCGCCAAATAGATATCTCATTTGATGGGTTCTATCACAAGTTGATTGAGAAATATGCTTCGTTGAATGATAAGGAAGTGCAGTTGTGCTGCCTGTTGGCTGCCGGTTTCCGTACTGACGAGATTGCTGCGGTGTGGGGGCAGAGTGTATATACGGTTCATAAATGCAAGACCAATATCCGTAAGAAAACCGAAGCACCGGAGGGAGCTGATATATTGGTTTTTCTTCAAAATGAATTGCATTGATGTCGCTTGATTTGCGCAGTACAAGGCTTGTTTGGGATGTTACAAGCTTTTTTTATCTGGTATGTTGATTATCAGTATGTTGTATAACTATGTTACAAACTTTTATAAGTCTTTACCAATGGTTGTTTCATGTGGATTTCCTAATTTTGTCATCGCAAAAATACAGGTGAAACCAGGCTTGTATCTTTAATTGCGAATGATAAAAAGATTGTTTTATAAAAAAGAAAAAATTGTCACATGAAAACATTATGCTTTGCGCTTTTATTGTTGGTGGGTTTTTCATCTTGTGGAAAAGATGAAGTAGTTTCTAATTCCCCTTTGCGGTCAGAAGCAGACAGTTCAATGTCTGATTCAGATAAAAAAGATGATGACGAATTGTCAAAAGAGGACAAGGATGAGGAACAAGCAGTGCGCCCTTCCGACTTGGATTTGGCAATGAATGCAGTAATGTCATGGAGTGTAGAACCGGAAGTTTATTTGAATAAGGTAAATGTGGAAATATTGGAGCAGCAGTCTCTTACAATAGAACAGTTGAAGGGACTGGTGAAAATAGATGCCGTGATTGACCATTTAGGAGTGTATCATTTTACAGAAGAGGATATATTGAATATCAGACTGGCAAATGTAAAATGGGATTATATGCAGCAGAAGATAGAATTTAAGTTAGCTTATAAGGGCATCACTGGTCGTATTCAGCAATCGCTGCCTTTTAATTTGGCTAGCTATTATGCTATGCGTTTTAAGGTAAACTCTACTTTTGTGGAAACTCATTATTTGCAGGGGGTATATCAGTATGCCGGATCTTTTTTGGGAAATCTGCTGGAGTTTGATACAGAAAAATATTTGCCTGAATTGTATTCGAAAGGGATTGATGTTCGAAATAATACCATGACTGTGACTTTTTCAGTTTATGATCGGTTGGCTAATCTTGACCTAGGTATACAGGTGACTAAGGAACTGCGGGGATTTAAGACCCAGGATGAGTTGCTGAAAGCTGTTATGATTGGCGCTACAGCCGAGGTGCATGAACAGGCTGTGGAATTGATGGCTAGATATGATTTTAAGAAAGATTTGAAAGATTATCTAAAGAATAAGATTTTAAATAAAAAGTGGATGCAGCAGATGGAGTATAGCATCGGTAATCAGCCGCTGTATTATTCGGTAGAACGTTCAGGTGTCTATTCTCGTCCGGTTGAAATTATTAAAGGTCAGGGTTCTCGTTTGGATGTATATCTTGAAAGTCCGGTATGGCGGCTGGATGCAGCCGAATTGGACGGCCGTCATTTGAAGTTGAGAGTGGGGTTATATAGTATAAATCATATAGATCTGACAGATATATCTTATGATATTGTGATTCCGAATGTCATTAAATAGGGTTCACTGAAAAATACTTTTCTTAAAATATTATACTCTTGTCAAAAGAGCGTATTTAAAATGGGGATATCCGATTCTGTAATAATTTTCATTATTTTGAACGGATATTTCCATTTTTCT
>JARIAN010000028.1 GCA_029257865.1 Phocaeicola sp. | reverse complement strand
ATATGTCTTCTTCGTTCCTGTTTTTCTTACCTTCTTTCATTCTTAGGATGGCACGTAAATGTGCATCAAGCTCATCCGGAACAAAAGGCTTTTTCACATAATTATTTACACCTATATCATAGCCTTTATAATGGTTGAATCTGTTGGCTTACCTTTGCATCAGTAAAACAAACAAAAAGTGTAATAACAATTAAATTAAAAAAACGCATATGAAAAAGAATGACTTGAAAACATTGGGAATTGAAGAATTGAAAAATGTAAGTGGTGGTGTGACACCTGGGTCTAATGGTGAAGGTTGTACAGAATATTGGTTGCCGGACTTCTTGAAAGACAAGACTCTCTTGGATTTTTTAAGGCTTGGTAAGTAGATATGATATTTGATAGATTCAGTAAGATTTGAAAAATCAGAGAACATATCTTTAGATAGAGTGTAACTGATAACCTAAAGATAACATTAGCTTAACATTTGCCACCAATAAGACAAGCTAAATTTGCAGTGGCAGAAGAACAACAAACTTGATTGATTGCTGTTTGAAAATTTATTGCAATAAATAATATTTATTATTCACATTTAATTTAAAAAGTTATGAAAACAGAAGTTTGTATGCAGGAGATAAATCTGCAAGAAATGAAAAGTACTAATGGTGGTATATCCATTGTTAAAGTAACTGGTGCTATGGACGGAGTTAAAGGAAACACTGAAGTCTTTATCTTCGGTATTCGTGTATTTCACGGTAAGAATGTAGATTAACATTATCTTTATCATTGTTATCCAAGATTATTATAGTTTTGGATGACAATAAGTTCTTTTGTTAGTATGAAAGTAAATATTTGCACTATTTTATCCTTATTATTCATTGTAAATCTGAATGTTTTAGGTCAGGCAGTATTGCTTGATAAAACAACAAATCAGCCAATATCCTATGCACAGATTTTAAATAATAAAGGGGCTGTCGTTGGAACGACAGATATTGATGGTAATTTACCTCAAAACTTGGATGATGAGATGGTTACTATACAGCATATTGCCTATAACCCTGAAAATGTAAAATCCTCCCAATTTAAGAAAGACAAATCTATTTTTCTTTCTCCTATTGGATATCAATTGAAAGAGGTGACTGTTACAGCGAAGAATACGGATTACATTTATCTTAGGACTTACTTCCGAAGCTATCAACTGAATGATTCTTGTATGAAATATTTCAGAGACGGCTTTTTGGATTTTGTTATCAATATAAAACATAAAGATACGGAGAGATTTGTTCAAAAGATTCGTACTTTCCAAAACAATGAATTGATTGAAAAGGATAAAAAAAGGACAAATACTCTTGTTGATAAATATATTTATACTCCATATTTGGACGGTCTCACATTAATGGAATCTTTAAAAAAAGAAGGATGGAGATATAATACAGATAGTATAGATTGTCGATTACTCTTAAACGAAATAGTTGGAGGTGTAACAAGGTTAGATACAGTTCAAGGGGTATTGCGAGTTGAATATGATGTTCTTGCTACTAAAGAAAAGAAGCCTAAAACACTATTTGGTTATACTACACGGCTTGAAAACTTTTATCAGACCGAAAGTTACATATATAAACCTGGATACCAGTCTTATATGGATTTAATAAACAGGAAAAACTATAGGAAGTTGTTTTTTAGTCACAAGAAAGACTCAAAAGAACAGATGATTGAAATATTTGATGAACTATATGTTTTGGAACACAAGTATATCTCCAAAGACGAATTGAAGCAATACAAAAAAGTGTGGAAGTCGGATTCAGATGAGTCTTTTTCTGAATGGGATGATAATACAATAATCACTCCATTAGTTCCACAATTAGTGCAAACATTGGAAAGTCATATGGTGCAGGTTGAATAATAGCTTCTTCTATTCAACAAATAAAAGTAGCCATGTCATGGATATATTCTATCCTGATATGAGCTACTTTAACGTGATAATTTTATCGCTTCAATTGTAAATTTAGTTTCAATGACTTGAAGATTATTCATGTACTTCAAGTAAAAATCCAGTTCCTCTTTTGGTAACAATCTCTATTGAAGTATCGTCAGCAAAAATCTTCCTTAGTTTAGTAATGAATACATCCAGACTTCGGGATGCGAAATAATCATCTTCTCTATTCCAAAAACGGCTCAAAATAGCATCCCTTCTTACTACTTCACCTTTGTTTTCTGCAAGTACCTGAAGGATTTGTGCTTCTC
>JARIAN010000004.1 GCA_029257865.1 Phocaeicola sp. | reverse complement strand
TTGGCATCCAAGAAGAAGATAAGCGCATATTCATCCTGTCTGTCGAGATACTCTTGAGGCTCCATATCATGTCCTTCCATTTTAGTAAGCAACAGATATTTGATTAAATCAATATGAAGCAGTTCCTCTCCATCCTTTTTCTGCACTCTGAGTTTTACATCAGCTTTCTCCATCAAGCGCATCGTATTGAGTTCGGCTACCACCACCGATATTCCGTCTTTGTTTTCAGAAACCTCACCATCTGCTTTAAAGTAGGGTTGGAAACCAATCTTCTCGTCCTCCAGTAAGCTATTGTCGTAATTAAGGAATCCGTTGGCTGTTGTAATTTGAAACAGAACATTGTTCTTATCCAAAGCCTTTGCACCATCAGCTTGCAGCACAATGCGCAATTTGTTTGTATCCTTAGTCATATCCATGGTAATGGTTTTAGCTTTGAGCGGGCAGAGGTCAATCATTGTTTCTGCATGCCACAGCGGAGCCAGTTCCTTTCGGAGTACAGCATTCACTCCGTCCATGCCTTGCGCCTTCTCTCTCAGCATCATCACCTTTAAGTCTTTAGAAGTAGTTTCCCCCACTTTCATTTCATGGATATATCGGTATGAATCCTCATCAAATCCCGCCCAGGCAATCAAGTGATACTTTCCCCCCGGCAAAGGAAGTTCCATGAGTTGTTTATCTTTCAAGGTTTCTGTTTTGCGGCTGATGCAAGACACAAACCGGTCATTCTCATCAAAAATATATAAATCTACCCGTTTTGCTTCAACAGCGAAAGCATCTACAAATTTCATGTTGCGAGTATAAGTAAACTTCACATAGTTTACGCAAGGAGGTAAATCTTCAGTAATTGTATTGCAAGCACATAGGGCTGCAAATGCCATCATTACGAAAATCCACTTCGAAAATATTTTCTTATACATCTTTACATTCATAGCCTTATGTTTAAATTTCATAATCAAATACACGATCTACCCAATCACTTACTTTTACTTTTATATCCAACATCAGAGGAAGTTCGTCAGGAGTTTCTCCCGCAGGCTTCCAGATGCTTGTTCCTGTCGGTTCTTCGGGATATCCCAAAGAGTTCACCGAATTGATGGACAACCTGTAGATGTTGTTTCTTACCACGGCAAATTCCATCTTTCCCATCACGTTATTATTCTGATTATCCCGGTGTCTGTTCCAGTACGAATACCAGACATCAAACTTTCCATTGGCAGCCTTGGTGAATTTTCTGGCCTTACATTGGGCAATCTCCTTGTCTGTGCCGGTCCAGGTATCAGGACTTGCTATCATCTTGTCGGCTACCAGGTCCTTTTTCAAACTCTCCAAATGCTGATATATTTTTTTCTCTCCACGCTTAGTCTGATAATAATACACTTCGTTCAGATCTTGAAATTCAGGATTTGTAAATTCAAACTCAGCCTTAAACAAAATTCCTGTAGAGAGTTTGTTCACCTGAGTTTCAATCCCCGGCAGGGTATTCTCTGTTACATAGCACAATTTACCCGGCTTGTCAGGCAACGGTCTGTAGTTAATTTTATCCCCTTCATCATTTCGGTCTATGACGTCTGTATTGCTGAAGAACAAGGGCTTCAAGATAGATTGACCAATCGGTTTTTTGTAGATCCCTATTTTTCTATCCCAGTCGAAGTCGGCAACATAATTATTCTCATTCTCGGAAGCATAGAAGGTTTTATCTACCCCCTTCTCATCCTGTGAGATGGTCTTGAACAGATAAAAGCTTTTACCTATATTAACCGGAGCTGCCTCCGTAAACCTGACATTCAGATTCACTGTTCCCCCTGACTCTCCTGATATTAGGGACAGAGAATAGGTGTTGTTATTCTTCGGATTATAATCAATACGTGCACAGGCTCGCTGAACGTTGATTATGGCCTTGTTTTTCACACCTTTTTGAATATAGTAGTCAAATTCAAGTCTGTTTGCAGTATACGCATTGGTCATCAGAAACTCTTTGTCGGTATAAATGGCATCCAACTGACCAAAACTTCTTAACCTCACCTGAAAATCACTCAGTTTCTCCCACGACTTCTTCAAGGGCCAGAACAATTCGCCAAGTTCTTTTTCTACAAAACTGGGAAGATTGGCAATGGCAACAATACGGTAATATCCCGGTTTAACTTTTATCACTCCCTTCCATTGAGTAGAACTGTTATCCACTTTCTCCAGATTCTTGATTTCATATTTGTAGTCAAGATAAAACGGAGCATTGGTACCCGGAATCATTTCACCCATAATTATAGTTGCACTAGTTACGGTATTTTCAGCCTCAGTTCCGACCTCCGTATGGGGATTGCCGGAATCATTAGCCCGTGATGCCGTATGCGGAAGAGAAAAGACCACAGTCAGTTCTGCCAGCTCGGTCTGAGCAGCATCTCCACCGGATGAGATATCCTCTCCTGTAAGGTTTTCTTTGGTACAGGATGAGCATATCAGGCAGCAAGCCAGAATCAGTGTGAATGTTTTTATCATATTGTTTGCTGAAAAGGAGTAAAAACCGGCTGCAGGTTCATCCTGCAGCCAGTTTATGTTGAGTTGTTACTTTCTACTTATTTATAAATTAGAAGTCAATTCCGTTATTACGCACGGTCCAAGGCATCACCTTAACCAATACTTCAAGCATTGTGTCCGGATCTTCGTCCGGAGTGTTAGGATCCGGATTTTCAGGTTTGTTGAATCCGATTTCCTTAACTGAATTCACGTGCATCTGATAGTAGTTGTTACGTACTACACCAAATTCCATCGGAGCCAGGCTTTCTGCTGTATTGTTGATGTGACGGATCCAATAAGGATAGTAGCAGATACCTTTTTCATATTTGGTAACAGCTGCTTTGTCAAAGAAATCCTGAATTGAGCTATTGTCTGTTAAGCCTAAACCACTTAGGTTAAGATCCTTAATTTCCTGCAAATCTTTCCATGTATATAGTACTCCATTGTATTTATATACGTTACTGCCGGCTGTCTGTCCGTTCAATGTATACACCGCTTCATAGTAGAATCCGGTAGTATAAGCATTCATCTGCTCAGCAGCAATCATGGTATTTTCTAATGTATAGAAATTATGAGTCTTAGCAGCAGCCATTTCTTCCCACTTAATCAATTTTTCAGCAGGTTCATCAGGTGTAAACTGAGTAAACAAGAAATCGTTATTAGACTTCTGGTTGGCAAAGTTCGGGTCTATTACATAGATTTTTGCTTCGTTTTCAGTAGTGTACTGTGTATTTGTATCCGTACCATTTACAGCAGCCAGATTCTTTACCGGGAAGAATTTAGTATTGGCATTTACCAATGCAACTTTCTTAAATTCTACTTTATCCTGCTGATTGCTATTCTTGTTTTGCAAATTAAATATCAGGCTACCATGTTCTTTAGCTGTCTTTTCCTCCAGCTTAGCCACTGAACGCTCTACCGGAATCACCACACTGGTAGGATTTGCCTTAGTACCGGTGATGTTTACCCCTACAGTACCGTCAGGAAAGAATGTTCCGTTTTTGTCACTTCCCCACTCTGCCTGTGTTGGTACAGAAGTAGCAACAGTACTGAATGTGTATGATTTCTTATCAGCACTTGTAGTGAAAGTCTGACTGATTGTAGTAGTCGCATTGGTCATCAGGAAATGATTGGGAGTTGAAATCGCAGTGATATCTTTAACTTCAAACTCTTTGCGCAGGAAGTCAGGTGTTACCTGCGGATTCAAGTTTTGTTTTCCTCCATTGACAATTACAGCAACTTTATACACATCTGATTTCTGTACAGGAATTGCAGCTGTAGCATAAACTGTAGTATTGTTCGGACTTGAAGGATTGTTTGGCTTTGAAGGCCGCAAATCGTTTTCATTGAAGTGATAGATAATAGGATAGCCCTTCTTATCTGTAATCAGCTGGTTGTTTCTATCCCAGATATATACTGAAAGATTAGACACTTTCTGCTCACCTTCAGTTCCGGCATCAGTAGTAGCTCTGCTGCCGTTTGCCTTTGGCATTGAAATAGACAGTGACATATAAGCAGCACCCTCCATTTCATGGTTACCCCCTTCGTTGTTACCTAAAGAAACATCCTCTTTACTGCAAGCCGTCATTCCAGCCAGAATCATGCTTGCGAACAAAAATTTGTTCATGTTCATAGTTGAAAATTGATAAAAAATAGATTGATAAATATTATAAATTATTCTCTTTGATACGTTTGATATTTTCCCGTTTCAGCTCCAGTTGCTCCAAG
>JARIAN010000134.1 GCA_029257865.1 Phocaeicola sp. | reverse complement strand
GAAGAAAGGCAAGGCAGGGGAATGAAGCTATAACCCCGACAAATAAGTCCAAGAGAACGGTTTTATGCCCTCTCTTGGATTAATAGTTATAATTGATACCACCCCAATTATGGGGCAGACGAAACCTTTCTATCTTCATTTTCCTATTTATAAAATAGACCGATTGGTCTCTCATATGTTGCATGAGCTATCAATTGAAAGAAACTCTTAAAGGAACATCAATCCATCTTTTGTGGTCATGAAAATGCAAATAGATAGAATCTCCCTCAAAGAAATTATCAATAATATATTTAAAATTGTTATTGAATTCTTTTAAAGAAACATGAATGGTATCTTTTTTTTCACGAATCATTTTTTGATAGTAACCAGATAAATTTCTTTGCAAAGTATCATTTTTATCTATAATATATAATATAGAACCATTAAATACTTTATAAGATGAAGTCAAATAATTGTCTTCATCATAAGTCTTTAAATAACAAGCAGCTGTGCCTGAACTAAGTTTCTTATTTTGAAATAAATAAGAATTTTCTGCATAATAAATATCCCTATTATCTGTTTTTTTTATCTTAAAAGATAAAGGATAGGATAAACTGAAGATAGAATTTTTATCTTTTTTCATTCTCAATACAATTGAATTTGTACTTTCAATTTGTTTTACTAGCACTACATTTTCGTTAGAAACGCATCCAACGAAAAACGAAATTATTAAAACCTGAATAATGCGAATCATATTATATAATATTAATCAATAAAAAATGAATCAATCTGAAATATTAAACCATTATCACTATCAAAATACTCATATAGAATAGTTATATTTTTATCGTCCACTTCTTCTTCTGATGCAACTCTAAAGCCTCTAAATTTTTTATATTTACCTTTAATAAGTTCATCAGCTAAATTAAATGACACCTTAATAAATTCAAAACGCAAATTTGAAGTCTTACTATTATTAGCTCTTTGAACTACTCGTTGCACCTCATATAACCCTTTACTTTTAGCTTTACATAATTCTTCATGTACATATTCACTATATAATTTTTCTCCCTTATAATACATATCTTCTGCTATAAGACCACCTAGCTCTACTAATAGAGATATAGCCATTCCACAGTTGCCTGTTATACCTGGTAATGAAACAGATAAGGGTTTCGAATTATCGCTTGCATTCATATTTGTTACAGAAGAAAAGATATCCCAATATCCTATACCTTTAGAGAGCAAATTCAAAATTGTGACTCGTGCACCATTGTTCGCAAAATATTCATATTCGTTTATTCCTTTTGTTGTTAATATTTTTCCATCTCCAGTTCTTGTAGTCCAGTTTCTACCTTGTTTAACATAGACAATTTTTCCATCAGTCGTATAATAACTACAATCGTACACTTCTCTACGACTCCCATCACTTAGACTTTCATATACTTTACCTTCATTGTTTACCATATACCCTTTCGCAAGTTTTGCAAGGGCTATTTTATTTTTATAAAATTCTATAGTTTCAGCAACTTCCTCGGTAATCTTATCTTTTATTTCATCCTCAATAAACTTTATGAAGAATAGCTGTTCACCATTTTTTGTATATACTTCAGGCATTCCTGAATTTATATATGACGGTTCAATAAATAGATCCCGGTCTGATACCTTTACATTTAAGAAATCTTTTTTTGATTTTGGCAAACATGTATCTTTCATATTAGAGGATGTGACCTTCCAATATAACTCAAGAACCCCTCCATCTTCTTCTACATCTTTAGTCCATGTTTTGGGAAGTTGAAGCTCTATTATAGCATAGTCATTTTGTATATGCGTCTCAGCTGTTTTTATATTTCCATCAAATCTGTATTTATCAGGATAAAGATAGTCTAAGAGAAAAAGTTCTTCCAGGTTATATAATTGTAAATCTATTTGAGTACCACTAGGGACACCAGTTGTCTTGATTACAAAATATACAGTGTCTTCAAGCCTGGCTTCAGTAATTTTATACCGGGGGTCATAGCTTTTCTGACTTGACCACCATCCTGTAATTTCTCTTATACCTAAATGGGCTTTACCACGTATCTGTGGGGAGGTTATCTCAATTCTCTTCATGTTGCTCTGTTTCAAATTTAAAATTTTGAGTCCCCTTTAAAAAGTACAATTTTTCAATTTCACCACCTCTCAGAGATATCTGTAGGGCGTTAATTTCTGTCAAAAAACACTTTTTGTAGTGGACTCAATTTTCAATGACTATAATCCCATCTCCATTTATTATACCTGAATGTTTTGCACATCTATAAGTACCTGAATCTTCAAATTTAAAATTCAAATCTACTCGCTTTCCAACAATAGGAATATCAACTTTCACGTATAAAGTAAAAGGAAAATCCGGAAAAGAATCTTTTTGAATTGTATTGTTTCCATCAATCCAATATGCATCTGTAATCTTTGTTGAAGGCGCCTCTTCTGATTTGATTATAATTTTAGAAACGTACTTTTCTTTAAATCTCACCCACCCAAAACCATAAGTGGTTTCAGGTCGTCTGTCCATGCGAACGAACTTATTAATATCAAGACGCAAAGTGGAAATAGTAAGCAAAATACTCATAGGATAACCGTTAGCATCCATCCGTTAGCATCCATCTTTTCCTTATAATGGGTAATATAGACTTCCTCAAATGCAAGTTCACGGAATACATGTACATCATCCTGCACAAACTGGATTCTACCAGAAACAGGGCAAGGCTCATATTCTTCCCATGGAACATAAGAAACCTTCCTTGTCTTATCCAATAACATGGTTTCCAGAATAGAATTGTCGTAACTTGACTCAAGGACGACATGAATATCACCGCCCTTTATTCCGGTAACAGGCTTTCCCTTGAAATCCGGCATTTGATAAAAATCATAAGAGAATCCCAAAGCATTATACTTATGACCGTTTATTTCCAATAGAACCTCTGCCGCCATATAATTCAATATTAGATTAGTAATATCCCAAATATACTAAATAGGATGAAATATATTTGAATTGAATTAAAAGAAAATAAATGAATATGCTGCACGACATATTTAGCGAGGGGGTATTCGGGAACATTTTGGGAACATGTTTTAAAACAAGAAAGACTTAAATATTTGACTATCAAATATTTAAGTCTTTACAAAGTACCCAGACCCGGGGTCGAACCGGGATGGATGTTACTCCACTGGTGTTTGAGACCAGCGCGTCTACCGATTCCGCCATCTGGGCAACTCTTTTTCTTAATTGCGATGCAAAGGTATGCTTTATTATTGAATTGCGCAAATCTTTGCTCACTTTTTTATCGATTCCCCTGCATTTTTTTTTGCAATGTAGAGTCAACCAGCAAGTGCAACGTTACGAAATATTTTTGAAAAAGGCTTCAGTTGGTGTAGAAAAATTAAGTTTTTCTCTTGGTCTGGCATTGATTTTTCTCCTAATCTTACTTATTTTCCCA
>JARIAN010000074.1 GCA_029257865.1 Phocaeicola sp. | reverse complement strand
TCTCCACATTCAGCCAGACATTCAGCATATCCCAAATACAGTTCTGCCAAACGAATCAAAGGCCATGGATACTGCTGGAAAGTAATGTTGTTGTTTGCACAAATATTATCAATATGGATACCTTTCTTATTTAGGAATCCGGTTGGAGAATAGTCATTGTTTCTACCTTGACGTCCGCAATTTCCACTCTTCAGGAAATTAGTTACCAGACGCTCCCCTCCGTCATTTTTATCCATATCAGCATTAGTATAACCCGGCTTGTAATTATCATTCTTAAGTTCATAGAAACCATTTTGGAAAGCAATCCATGCATAATACCTTGGTTCTCTTAGAAGATTCATCTGAGAAGTCTTTTCACCAACCTTGGCTATCAGAGCTTTGGTACTATCGGCAAACGATACATTGGCATTTCCTTCGTTCAAAGTAACAACTTCAAATTTATCTTTACCTTTTGTTTCAGGGTCTACATCATACGGAAGACCGTTTCTGGTATAAAAGCGATTCAACATAGCCAAAGTAGGAGCTACCCCATTATAATTCTGTGAAGAAATAAATGGCATTGATTTCTTCTGCAAACCATAAAAACCTTCATCACTCTTCAGGGTCCATATTTCTTCCTTATTATATTTCACTTTGGTTATCAGGTTACCTCTCAATACACGGAGTACTTTATTGTCAGGATACTTGTTGTCAAACTTCAATTCTTCGTTGTCGTAAAGTTTAAAACCGGCTTTTTCACAAGCATCGAGAGCAGCCTTATATGCATCACGAGCACGTTCCCAACGTGTTTTATCATAAGTAGGAGACATCATTTCCGAGCCGTCCACATTTTTAAGTTTGGCAGCCAACTCAGCATTTCCATTAAATAAAGGAGATGCATAATACATCAGAGTATATGCTTTCAGAGCCATAGCGGCAGTCTTGGTGGCACGTCCCACTTCTACTCCCTTGCGTACATCGGGCAGGGCTGGAGAACCAATGACTTTATCAAACTGCCCTACAATGAAATTCACTGTCTGCTCCAAATTAGAACGTCCTAAATACTGAGAAGGATCTGTAGTAATATCTACTTCATGGTCAACGACAATGATAGGACCATAGCAACGCATAAGCAACATGTGGTAATATCCAATCAAGAACTCAGCTTCTGCCACAAACTCATCGCGTACCTCACCGATACCGGGAACCCTATCGATGTTGTTCAGCAGGATATAAGACTGACGAATACCACCATACAAGGTATTCCAATAAGAAATTACAGGATTGGAAGCTGTAAAGTTTCCTTTCGGGAAATTGGCAAATGTTTCATGCTCGAAAGCGGTCACCACTTCATCACCGGTCATAAAATCGAGAGAGCTAGCTCCCGCATTAGACCTAGGCATATAAGAATAGCAAGAATACAACATACGCAAGGCGGCATCCTTGTCTTTCCAAATATCCGACTCGTCAGCACGCTCGTCGGGTACGATATCCAAATAGTCACATCCTGTATAAACAGCTCCACTGAGCAACAGGTACAGATATATAAAATATTTTTTCATAATGATGTT
>JARIAN010000055.1 GCA_029257865.1 Phocaeicola sp. | reverse complement strand
TTTTTAAGCAGCTTTGATTTCTTCAGGAAAAACAATACCGTAAAATAGTTTCTTTGCATTGCCATACTCTTCTTTTTTTGATGGTGTAAAAATACATGTTTTGAAAAGAGTTTGTTTTATGCAAAACGCAGAGAATCAGTGAAATATAATCCAATTAGGTGGACTTGTTTTTAAGTGGAAATCAAGTCCACCTATTTCACCTCCTGTAAGATGCGGTATTCTGCTTCATTTTGCAGTATGGATAAAAAGAAAAACCGCTGATAATGATTGATTATCAGCGGTTTTCGTTGTTTTGCTTTTTTTTTGAGTGATCCGCTTGGGGCTCGAACCCAAGACCCCAACATTAAAAGTGTTGTGCTCTACCTGCTGAGCTAGCGAATCAGTCTCTTTTGTTTTGCATCGTTATTTCCCGATTGCGAGTGCAAAGGTATAGCATTTTTATGTAACTGCCAAATGTTATAGCGACTTTTTTGCGATAATTTTTAATGTTTTTCGTAACAATCTCATTTTCAGTAGTGTATTTTTGTGTTTTTATAAGAGGGAGAATAGTCAATATGGACAGTGTAACTCTATAATATTCATAAAGGGTGGGTGAACGGGCAGACATTAAGATGAAAAATTACGGATTTTTCTTCAGAACATCTGAAACTTTAGATAAGGAAAACACGATTTTTGTGTCAATATGGATGGAAAATCTGAAATTTACTTTTGGGACAGTTGGTAATTTTTTCTTTTCTAGAAGAATAGAATGGAATATTTATGCAATAATAGTGGGAAAATTGATGAAAAGTGTCTGTTTATGCAATTGAATCTACTTGTTGAAAAACTCTTTTTTAGTCGGCTGTGAAATTGTGGAAATATTTTGGAGGGGTTGTCGACATATTTTTCCAAAAGTGTCAGTATATTTTTGAGAATATTTGGAAACGATTGGAGTAATTTGACGGTAAGATCTGGATGGACGAAATTTTTAGTGGAATTTCTTTTCTAGAAGGAAGTGGGAAACAAATTAGCATATACGGTCTATTGGGTTGACTGATAGTTTCTTATAGGCGAAGATGGACAAAGAAAATTGAAAAATTGCAGTCGAAGTGTGTCGTGCTCTTGAATAATGGAGTCTGGTGGCTTTAGATTTACATTTTGACAAAATGAAAGTTCGGCTGAAAGGGAGGGAGAGTGTTCCGAATTTGCTGGTCGGTTTTCAGACAGTCTGTAGTGTGGCGGAGAGAAGCGAAGGGTATAAAAACAAAAAAAGCGATTGTTCAAATATTGAACACCGCCGATTTCTTTAAGAACCCCCATTAAAGGGTTCTTTTCGTCTTTTCTACGTCTTTGTTATCCTTTTTTCTTTTTTACCTTAAGTTTCCTTCTATTGAAAACTTATCCCTGAAAACAATTACCTTTTACTAATACCTTACAAAACCTAAATTTAAATCAATTACTTTTTACCTAATCTAATACCTTAATTTACCTTAATACTTAGTTGTTAATCTAATACCTCTTGTGTTTAAGTCTTACTGGTTTCACAACCACAATACAAAGGTAATGCTTTTTTAATTATCTACAATACTGTGGGCTTGTTTTTAGATAAAATTGTATTTTTTCTTGATGTATGTCAAAAATCTCCTGTATTTTATTGTGTGCGATAACGACCGATTAACAATTTTAGCGAATAACGAGAAGATAGTTGATAAAATCGCAATTATCTTTTCATTACTCGCTATAAGTTGATTCTCAGTGTGTGCGAACACACTCTCAGGAGCCAAAAGAAGGGGCTTTGTGTTAAAGTATCAGTCCCATGGTAAGAAGCATCCCGAAGAGCAGCATGTTTTGTGAAGTTTTTCCCAAGATGGCATTCAGTTCTCTGCCGTGACCTATACGGGCCATTTTTATGGTGGTAAGAATATGTGGCAACAGGTAGAACTGGGGAAGTATGGCAGCCCATATTTTTTGTTCGGTAATAAAATACAGGCAACTCCAGCAGGCTATCATTCCTAGCAGGAAATAGAGAACGAGCCCGGCGCGTGCTCCCAGTCTTACTACAATAGTTTTCTTTCCGCTGATAGCGTCTTGCTCTCGGTCGCGGAAATTGTTAATCATCAAGAGGGTGTCAATGACACATCCACAAGCTAATGAGACGATGGTGACAGAGGTTTCCCATTGATGGGTCATGATATAGAAGGTGGCACCCACGGGTACGAAACCGAAGAATACAAGGACTAGCAGGTCGCCCCAGCCGTGATAGGCTAGTGGATAAGGGCCAGCTGTGTAGAGAAAAGCGAAGAGGATACAGGCTGCTCCGATGGGTATCAGCTCCCATCCGGCATAGAACAGTAGGCATAGTCCGGTGATGGCAGCCAGTAGAGTGACTAGGATGATTCCTTTCTTCATGTGGTCGGGGGTAATCCATCCTTGTGAGCAGGCACGTTCCGGACCTAGGCGGTCTTCGCGGTCGCTTCCTTTCAGGTAGTCGTAAAGATCGTTGATGAAGTTGGCGTCTATCTGCATGAGAAAAGCAAAGGTCAGGCAGAGAATGGCCGGAACGAGTTGGTAACTGTGGTACATTTGCGCCAGAGCGCATCCTAGCATGACGGGTACCATGGCACCTGTCAAGGTTTTGGGACGGATGGCAAGCAGCCATGCCGTTGCAGAATTTGTTTGTATCATCATGTTGAAAACTTGTTGGAATAAGTTGATTTTCCGGCAAAGATAAAGACTCTTTTTCAAAAAGTGGATGGCAGATAGTTCATTTCCTCTAAAACATCTATCTTTGAACTCGTAAGAAATGATAACAAATAAAGAAAAGATGAAGGTTTTATGCAGACTTGTGTGGCTCGTATTGCCGTTGGTGTTCGGCTCGTGTGCTACAGCTTCTTTGTCTCGCTATGGGGCGGTAGGGAGAGTGAAGCAATATGATTTTTACAGCGAACAGCTGCCCGGTTCGTTTGAGGGTTTCCGTATGGCTTTTGTATCCGATCTCCATTATGAGAGTCGTTTCTCGTCTTCGCGATTGCCGGCATTGGTGCGTACGTTGCAGTCGTTGCAGGCGGATGTATTGCTCTTGGGAGGTGATTATCGGGGTAGGAACGGAGGAAATATAGATGAACTGTTTGGCGCGTTGGCGCAGGTGAAGACTCCATACGGCACTTATGCTGTGATGGGAAATCATGAGCGCGGTGAGGCGGATGTGATGGTACGCAAGGCTATGGCGCGTACGGGGGTACATCTGCTGGAGCATCGTACCGACAGTTTGTGGCGTGGCGATGAGTTCTTGTCGGTGTGTGGAGTGCGCAATCCGTTTGACTTGAAGAAGAACGGGGTTTCTCCATCTTTAGCGCTTTCTCCCACGGATTTTGTGGTGATGCTTGTCCATACGCCGGATTATGTGGAAGATGTGGATGTGGCCAATACGGATTTGGCATTGGCTGGACATACGCATGGCGGACAGGTGAGTCTGTTTGGCAAATGGTCTCCGGCGCATTATTCTAAATATGGGAATCGTTTTATGACGGGATTGAAATATAACAGCAAGGGGATACCGGTCATTGTGACTAATGGTGTAGGGACTTCGCGCAAGGATTTCCGCCTGTTTACCCCTAGTGAAGTGGTAGTGATAGTGCTGCACAAGGGGAGCCGGAGGAAGTAGGTAAGAAAACGGCCTTTATCATTGTGATGGATGATAAAGGCCGTTCTTTTCAATAGGCTAGATTGTATCTTTATACCAGTTCCGCTCCTTGATTATTTGGAATACTGCCGGATGCAGAAAATATCGGATGTCCTTACCTTGTCGGATGGAATCTCTGATGAAAGTAGAACTGATGTCCATTTGTGGAGTTGGCATCAGTCTGACATTTTCTGGCAGGTTGTTCTCATCTACAGGGTATCCCGGACGGGGATAAATCAATATATGGTGATGAGCCAGAATCTTTTCCGGTTCTCTCCATCGGTCAAAGCTGTTCCAGTTGTCTGCTCCGATGATGAGTGTAAACTCTCGTTCGGGATAGTGTTTGGCCAGATGCTCCAGTGTGTGGGCCGTATATGAGGGCCTTGGCAGCTGAAATTCCACATCGCATGCTTTGAACCGGGGATAGTCGGTTATGGCGGCTTCTACCATTTCCAGCCGGAAATGGTCGTCAAGCATCTGTTGGTTCTTCTTGAACGGGTTTTGCGGTGATACCATGAACCAGATTTCGTCCAGGTCGCCAAATTCGCACAAATAGTTAGCCAAAGCCAGATGTCCGATATGTATCGGGTTATAGCTTCCGCCAAAGATTCCGGTTTTCAAATTCTTTTTTTCCATGTTCGGTAGTTGATGAATTGCCATCCGGTAACAGTCAGCATGGCCGCTGCAATAATGTATTGTTTCATGGCTATGGCCATGATGCCGATGGCTAGTGCAACGATTCCGATAATGATACATACAAGAATCATTTTCCGGAAGAAGTTTTTAGAGTTTGTAGCCATGGCAGTTATTTTTCGAGGAAGTTCTTGATTACGGTTAGTGCCTCTTCTTTGGCTTTTTCCAGGTCATCGTTTACCACTACCACATCAAACTTGTCGGCAAATCCCAGTTCATATTCAGCTTTTGCAATACGGCTTTCAATCACTTCCGGAGTGTCGGTGCCTCTTCCGTTGAGGCGCTTGCGCAATTCTTCTACCGAAGGTGGCTGTATGAATACCGAAAGGGCGCGTTCGCCGTAGAATTTCTTGATGTTGCATCCTCCTACGACATCTACATCGAACACTACGTTCTGTCCGGCGTCAAGTTGTTTTTCCACTTGACTTTTCAGTGTGCCGTAGAAGCGGTCGGTATAGACTTCTTCGTACTCCAGGAATTCGTCGTTGGCAATTCGTTGCTTGAACTCTTCCGGTGAGAGGAAGAAGTACTCCACTCCGTGCTGTTCGGTGCCTCTGGGAGGGCGGCTGGTAGCAGAGATGGAGAATGCCAAATTCAGGTTCTGTGTAAGCAGATAATTGATGATGGTTGATTTACCTGAGCCTGATGGGGCCGAGAATATGATAAGTTTTCCCATATCTGAATTTATTATGTTGATTTTTAGAGAAAGAGAGTTACATCACATTTAAAACTTGTTCTTTAATCTGTTCCAGCTCATCTTTCATCTGCACCACGATGTTCTGCATTTGTGCATGGTTTGACTTGCTGCCGGTAGTATTGATTTCGCGTCCCATTTCTTGGGCGATGAATCCAAGTTTCTTGCCTTGTCCGTGGCCGCCTGCCATTGTTTCACGGAAATAGTTCAGGTGGTTGGCCAGACGTTGCTTTTCTTCGTTGATATCCAGTTTCTCGATGTAGTAAATCAGTTCTTGCTCCAAACGGTTCTTGTCGTAGTCGGTGTTCAGAGTCTTTTCCAATGCCTCGGTGATGCGCTCACGTATCTTGGTTATTCGTTCTTTTTCAAATGGTTCGATAGAAGTGAGGAGGCGTTCGATGTTGTTTATCTTTTCAGTGAATTTCTTTTCCAGTGCAGCTCCTTCTTGTTTGCGGAAGTCAGTCAGGTTGTGCAAGGCTTGTTCGATGGCAGAGCGTACCACAGTCCATTCTTCGTCACTGAGTTC
This sequence comes from Phocaeicola sp., assembly GCA_029257865.1. Taxonomy (GTDB): domain Bacteria; phylum Bacteroidota; class Bacteroidia; order Bacteroidales; family Bacteroidaceae; genus Phocaeicola. The sequence continues at coordinate 8,215 of JARIAN010000055.1, read as the reverse complement.
TTGGATGTCTACTTTGCTCAGTACATCCGGCATGCGCAACAAAGTGCTGAACCAGTCGGCCGGCAACGGGATATTGCAGGAATCAGAGATGTTTTTGATTTGGTTATAATAGTTTTCCACCAGTGCGGCGTTGATAGGGGTTGCTGTTTCGGCGGCATCTTTTTCCACCCACAGGCTAAAGTCTACCTTGCCACGTTCCAGTGTCTGTGTAATCAAGGTACGGATTTCCATTTCCTTTTCTCGGTAGAGCGGGGCGATACGTGTAGACAAGTCCATTGCTTTGCTGTTTAAGGACTTGATTTCTACGCTGATTTTTTTTTCTCCAAAAGTGGCAGTTGCTTTGCCATATCCGGTCATTGATTGTATCATAATTGTTTTTTTTTGATTGATGCAAAGGTAGGAAAAATTTTTATAATAAATTGCACAGGGCTTTTACGTCTTCTTCACGGGTCGCCCAGCAGGTAACGATACGTATCACCATATGCTCGTCGTCGTATTTTTCCCATACGGCAAAGCTGACTTCTTTTTTAAGTTTTTCGATAGTAGTGTGGTCGGCAATCAGGAATATCTGATTGCTTTGCGGTTCGGCAAAGAAGCGGTAGCGCTTAGCCTTCAGTGTATCTGTTAGGATATTAGCCATGCGGATGGCGTGCTTTGAGATTTGAAGATAAAGTCCGTCGGTAAAAAGGGTGTCAAACTGTATTCCCAGCATTCGTCCTTTGGCCAGGAGGGCGCCGTGCTGTTTGATAGTGGAGATGAACTGGCGGATGAGTCCCGGTTGGGGGATGACAACAGCTTCTCCAAACAAGGCTCCTACCTTAGTGCCGCCAATATAGAACACGTCGCAGCAGTCGGCAATGACAGGGAGTGTTACGTCGGTGCCAGGTGCGGCCAGTCCGTAGCCGAGTCTTGCCCCGTCAAGGAACAGGGGGATTTGGTGTTTCTTGCATACGTGTGAGATAGCTTCCAGTTCGCCGCGTGTGTAGAGGGTGCCATATTCGGTGGGGTGAGAAATATAGACCATCCCTGGATTGACCATGTGTTCATAAGATTCGTCTTGGTAGAAGTCGGTGATGAAGCGGTCTATGGTGTCGGCCTCCAGCTTGCCTTGTGTATGAGGAAGTGGAATGACTTTATGCCCTCCGGCTTCAATGGCTCCGGCTTCGTGCTGATTGATATGTCCCGTCTGTGCCGCAATGACACCTTCATAAGGGCGTAGCAGTGCGTTGATGACGCAAGTGTTGGTTTGAGTGCCACCCACCAGGAAATGTATTTCAGCTTCCGGCTTTTCGCAGGCGGTCCTTATTTTTTGTCTTGCAGTCTCACAATAATTGTCGGCAGTATATCCTGGAGTCTTTTCCAAATTGGTTTCTGTCAGTCGTTTGAGAATCAGAGGATGTGCTCCCTCTAGATAGTCACATTCAAAGTGTTGCATTTTCTGTATTTTTAGTAAAGTTGAAAAAAACGGGCTAAAATTACAATTTTATAGACATAATAGGTCGTGCTAAATGAAATAAAATAAAAAACACGGTATTATCGGGAATGGGGTACAAAATAAAAACGTATATTTGCACATTATAATTATATAGAATTAATATATGTCGTGCATTTTACATATTGAGACTTCCACAGAAGTCTGCTCAGTGGCATTAAGTCAGGACGGTGCCTCAATTTTTTCCAAAGAAGATTTTAAGGGTCCTTCACATGCCACAGTATTGGGAGTGTTTATTGATGAAGCTTTGTCATTTGCCGATAGTCATGCTATTCCGGTAGATGCGGTGGCTGTGAGTTGCGGTCCGGGTTCTTATACAGGTCTTAGAATTGGAGTATCTATGGCCAAAGGATTATGCTATGGGCGCAACTTGCCGTTGATAGGTCTTCCTACCTTGGAGGTGATGGCGGTTCCGGTGCTTTTGTTTCATGATTTGCCGGAAGATGCGTTGCTTTGTCCGATGATTGATGCCCGCCGCATGGAGGTGTATGCAGCCGTGTATGACCGTGCGTTGCATGCAGTGCGTGAGATTCGTGCCGATATTATAGATGAGCAGTCGTATGCCGAATTTTTGGAGAAGCATCCGGTCTATTTCTTTGGGAATGGTGCAGCGAAGTGTCGTGAGAAACTGACTCACCCAAATGCACATTTCATTGATGACATTCATCCTTTGGCCAAGTGGATGTTCCCTTTGGCCGAAAAGGCGGTAGCTGTAGAAGATTATAAGGATGTGGCTTATTTTGAGCCTTTCTATTTGAAAGAGTTTGTGGCTTCTACTCCTAAAAAACTATTGTAATGTTTTTAGGTAGCTACTTTATTTTTTACTATCAATCAAAAATTAGCTTGTATATGGAATATAATACCCAACAACGGAAATTACCTTTACCGGAATATGGACGTAGTGTGCAGAACATGGTGGACCATGCGTTGACCATTGAAGACCGTGCGGAGCGACAACGTTGCGCTAACACCATCGTCAATATTATGGGAGGTATGTTTCCTCATTTACGTGATATAGCCGATTTTAAGCATAAACTGTGGGATCATTTGGCTATTATGGCCGATTTTAAATTGGATATCGACTATCCGGTGGAAGTGGTCAGAAAAGAGAATCTGGATGTGAAGCCGAATCCGATAGCTTATTCCAACCACAATATCCGATACCGTCATTATGGACAGTTCATTCAGGATTTGATTGCCATTGCAGTGGACTATCCGGAGGGGGAAGAGAAGAAGAGACTTCTCAGAATGATTGCTAATCATATGAAAAAGGATTATACAAACTGGAATAAGGATGGAGTGGAAGATCAGAAAATATTGGATGACCTGTGTGACTTGTCGGGAGGTAAAATCCAACTGTCGGCTGAACAGTTTAAACTGTTAGAGCAGCGCACTTTTGTGCCTCGCCGTCGTCAGATGAATAATCAGAATCAGCAAAAAAGAAAGTATTAACATTTAAAACTAGGTATTATGGCTTCATTTGTAATAGAAGGCGGGCATAGTTTGCAAGGTGAAATTGTTCCTCAGGGGGCAAAGAATGAAGCGCTGCAAATACTGTGTGCTACATTATTGACCGACGAGGTGGTTACTATTAGTAATATCCCAAATATTTTGGATGTGAATAATTTGATTCAACTGCTCCGTGATATGGGAGTGAAGGTTGCCAAACTAGATGCTGATACTTATACGTTTCAGGCTGACGAGCTGAATCTGTCTTACCTAGAGAGTGAAGAGTTTCTTTCTCGTTGTTCCAAGTTGAGAGGTTCGGTGATGTTGGTCGGTCCTTTGGTGACTCGGTTCGGTCAAGCGATGATTGCCAAGCCTGGTGGAGACAAGATTGGTCGTCGCCGTTTGGATACTCATTTCATCGGCATTCAGAAATTGGGTGCATCTTTCGATTTTGATTCGGCTGCGGGAGTGTTCCGTATCTATGCCGATAAGTTGAAGGGAGCTTATATGTTGCTCGATGAGGCTTCAGTGACAGGTACTGCCAATATTGTGATGGCTGCTGTCTTGGCTGAAGGTACTACAACAATATACAATGCAGCTTGTGAGCCTTACTTGCAGCAGTTGTGTAAGATGCTGAACAGTATGGGCGCAAAGATTTCGGGTGTTGCTTCAAACCGTTTGATAATTGAGGGAGTGAGCAGCTTGAAAGGATGTGTGCATCGGATTCTTCCAGATATGATTGAAGTGGGAAGTTTTATTGGTATGGCTGCCATGACTTCCAGCGAAATAACCATCAAGAATGTTTCGTATGAGAACTTGGGTGTCATTCCGGAAAGTTTCAAACGACTGGGTATCAAGATAGAACAGCGTGGAGACGATATCTTTATCCCTAAGCAGGAACATTATCAGATAGAGTCGTTTATCGATGGTTCTATCATGACGATAGCAGATGCTCCTTGGCCGGGGCTGACTCCTGACTTGCTCAGTGTGATGCTTGTGGTGGCTACTCAGGCCAAAGGCAGTGTGCTGATTCATCAGAAGATGTTTGAAAGCCGTTTGTTCTTTGTGGACAAGTTGATTGATATGGGGGCGCAAATCATCTTGTGCGATCCTCACCGTGCGGTTGTCATCGGGCATGATCATCAGTTCCGCCTTCGCGGAGGAAATATGACTTCACCCGATATCCGTGCAGGAATCGCTTTGTTGATTGCTGCAATGAGCGCCGAAGGTATCAGCCGTATTCATAATATAGAGCAGATAGACCGCGGTTATCAGAATATAGAGCAGCGACTTACAGCTTTGGGAGCTCGTATAACTCGTATAGGATAATCACATAATATGATAAGAAAAGAAGAAGTATTTAAGATAGGGGTAATCAATAAGCCTCATGGTATAAAAGGAGAAGTTTCTTTTACATTTACGGATGATATCTTCGACCGTGTGGAAGACTGCGATTATTTAGTATTGTTGCTTGATGGCATTATGGTACCTTTCTTCATGGAGGAATACCGTTTTAAGTCTGACTCTACCGTCCTGGTGAAGTTTGAAGGCATTGATACGGCCGAAGTAGCCCGTAAGTTTACTAATGTAGAGGTATATTACCCTAAGAAATACATGGAAGAAACGGAAGATATTTCTTCATGGAATTTCTTTGTGGGATATAAGGTTCAGGATGTAAATCATGGCATGCTGGGAGAAATTACCGATGTAGACGATACGACAATGAACGTATTGTTTGTCGTAGAGCAGGAAGGAGAAGAGTTGTTGCTTCCGGCTCATGAAGAGTTCATTGTTGACTTGGACAGAAAAAAGCATATCCTTATCGTGGACATCCCCGAAGGGCTCTTGGAATGACTAAGTCTAAATAATTATGCTGATGAAGAGGAAAAAACGTAAAGCCTTTTGGAATAATATCAAGTTTAAGTATAAACTAACTATTCTTAACGAGAATACACTGGAAGAAGTGGTGGGGATTCATGTGTCCAAACTGAATGGACTTTCGGTGTTGTTGTCGGCTTGTACGGTCATCTTTCTGATTGCAGCTGTCATTATAGTGTTTACACCTCTAAGAAATTATCTGCCGGGATATATGAATACGGAAATCCGTGCTCAGGTAGTAGCCAATGCTTTGCGGGCAGATTCGCTACAAGATGCATTGAACCGGCAGAACTTGTATGTGATGAATATACAGGATATTTTGAGCGGGAAGGTAAAGACGGATACGGTACAGTCTATTGATTCACTGACGATGTTGCGTACCGAAGAACTGATGCAGCGTTCGGGGGAAGAGACTGAGTTCAGAAAAAAGTATGAAACTCAAGAACGTTATAACCTGACGGCTGTAACTGATATGCACAATGCTGCAGGAGTGATTTTTTTCTGTCCGATAACAGGAGTTGTGACTAAGCAGTTCGCTCCTTTGGAAAAGCATCTGGGCATTGACTTGATGACAAATCCCAATGAGAGTGTTTTGGCAGCCTTGGATGGAACCGTGATATTTGCTGCTTATACTGCAGAAACGGGATATGTGATGCAAGTACAGCATTCGCAGAATTTCATAACCGTGTATAAATATTGTGCAGCGTTAATGAAAAACGAAGGTGATAGGGTGAAAGCCGGAGAAGTGATAGCTCTGGTGGGGAAAGAGAATTCCGAAAAAGAGAAACCACATCTGCATTTTGAGTTGTGGCATAGCGGAAACCCTGTAAATCCGGAAAAATATATTGTATTTTAAATAGAATTATGAAGAAACAGATTGCGATATTGGGCTCTACAGGTTCTATCGGTACTCAAGCCTTGCAGGTTATTGAGGAACATCCCGATTTGTATGAAGCCTATGCACTTACGGCAAACAACCGGGTGGATATGTTGATAGAACAGGCCCGTAAGTTCCAGCCTGAAGTGGTGGTTATTGCCAATGAAGAAAAGTATTTGTATTTGAAAGAGGCTCTATCAGATTTACCTATCAAGGTATATGCCGGAGCTGATGCCATCTGTCAGGTGGTACAAGAAAAATCGGTAGATATTGTTCTTACGGCTATGGTCGGGTATGCTGGATTGCGCCCTACAATGGCGGCTATCCGTGCCCGCAAAGTCATCGCCTTGGCCAATAAGGAAACCATGGTGGTGGCTGGAGAGTTGATAAATGCTTTGGCCAATGAATATCAGACACCGATTTTGCCGGTCGACTCGGAGCATTCGGCTATCTTCCAGTGCCTGGAGATGCAAAACTCATTGGAAAAAATTATTCTTACTGCATCGGGAGGGCCTTTCCGTACCTTTACGATGGAGCAGTTGCAGCATGTCACCAAGGAACAGGCCTTGAAGCATCCTAACTGGAGCATGGGAGCGAAGATTACAGTAGATTCGGCTTCTATGATGAACAAAGGTTTTGAAGTGATTGAAGCTAAATGGCTCTTCGGATTAAAACCGGAACAGATTGAAGTGGTGGTACATCCGCAGTCGGTTATTCATTCTATGGTGGAATTTGAAGACGGAGCGGTGAAGGCTCAGTTGGGAGTGCCGGATATGCGCCTGCCTATACAGTATGCGTTCTCTTATCCGCAGCGAGTACGTTCGTCGTTCGATCGCTTAGACTTCATGAAATGTAATAATCTTACTTTCGAAGCACCCGATACCAATCGTTTCCGTAATTTGGCATTGGCTTATGAAGCATTAAACCAAGGAGGAAATATGCCTTGTATTGTCAATGCTGCCAATGAAGTGGTAGTAGCCGCTTTCTTGAAAGATCAGATTTCCTTCTTGGGAATGAGTGATGTAATTGAGCAGTGCATGCAGCGTGTGCCTTTCATCCAGGTTCCTACCTATGAGAATTATGTCTCTACTGATGCGGAAACTCGTCGTATAGCTGCTGAAATTGTAATCAACCAGATGAAATAAAACCAGTATTAATTATAAAACACAGGCTATTCATTAAATGGAAACTTTTTTGATTCGTGCCCTTCAGTTGATACTTAGCCTTTCGCTGCTAGTGATTATCCATGAAGGAGGACACTTTTTCTTTGCGCGTTTGTTTAAGATTAAGGTAGATAAATTTTATATTTTCTTCGATCCTTGGTTCTCTCTGTTCAAGTATAAACCTAAGAACTCGGATACGGAGTATGGAGTGGGATGGCTTCCGCTGGGGGGGTATTGTAAGATTTCGGGAATGATTGATGAGTCGATGGATACCGAACAAATGAAACTTCCCCCACAGGAATGGGAGTTTCGTGCTAAACCGGCTTGGCAGCGCTTGTTGGTAATGATTGGTGGAGTAATGATGAACTTCCTGTTGGCATTGTTCATTTATTCTATGATTTTATTTTCTTGGGGCGATTCTTACACTGCATTAAAGGATATGTCGTATGGTATGAAGTTTAATGAGACTGCCCAGAAAATCGGTTTTCGTGATGGAGATATCTTGAGAAGCGCCGATGGCGTGGAGCTGGAACGCTTCGGGGTAGATATGCTTCGTGAACTGATAGAAGCCAAGCAGGTGTCTGTGCTTCGCAACGGAGAGGAAAAGGTTATCAATATGCCTGAATTGAGCTTGATTAATGTATTGCAGGAGAGTCCGGCATTTGTTACGGTGCTAACTCCGAACAAAGTAGATTCTGTAGTTGCTGGAGGAGCTTTCGCAAAGATTGGCATCCAGAAAGGTGATGAGTTGGTTTCATTCAATGGTATCCCGGTCAACTCATGGAATACTTTCTTGGAGGAAATGGATAAACTGAAAGCCAAGGCCGAACTGGCAGGTCAGTCTACTGTTTCTTTTGATCTGGTCTATTCGCGTGCTGGTGTATGCGATACTGTAAACGTGACAACCGACGAAAACTATATGGTAGGTGTGATAGCTCGTATGCCGGATTATCCTACTACTACAACATCTTATAGTTTCTTTGAATCATTTCCGGCTGGTGTTGCCTTGGGAGTGAGTACCCTGAAGGGATATGTAAGTGACATGAAATATGTCTTTACCAAGGAAGGAGCCAAGAGTGTGGGAGGCTTTGCTACTATCGGAAGTATTTTTCCTAAGATGTGGGATTGGCAACGTTTTTGGGAAATGACAGCTTTCTTGTCTATCATTCTGGCATTTATGAACATCTTGCCGATACCGGCTCTCGATGGAGGGCATGTCTTGTTCTTGCTCTATGAAATTATTACGCGCCGTAAGCCGAGTGATAAGTTCTTGGAGTATGCACAGGTAGTAGGAATGTTCCTGCTTTTCGGCCTGCTCATTTGGGCTAATTTTAACGATGTGTTGAGATTCTTGTT
>JARIAN010000133.1 GCA_029257865.1 Phocaeicola sp. | reverse complement strand
TAGACAAAAATAAACAAGTAATTTGGCATTAAGAAATGGAAAATTTAAGAACATCGTCTTATATGATTCCGGTCAAACTGGAAAAGGAAGAAGGTAAGTATATGCTGATTCATGGCTATACGGGAGCGGCAGATATTATCTCAGAGTCTTTTTTAGGAAAGATAAAATCAATTGAAGAGGGTCACAATTTTTCGGAATCAATGTTACAAACTCTATTAAAAAGAGGTTATATAACAACAAAGACACAGGATGAAGAGTATGAGTATGTGGCGAGAATAGCAAAAGCATTGCATAAAGAAAGTGATATTTTACTCACTTCGTTTACTTGGGTTGTTTCATACAATTGTAATTTCCGTTGTCCTTATTGTTTTGAGGAAAGAAATCTAAAAGATGGGAAAACGGTATTAGTCTTTACTAAGGAGCAAGTCGATATTGCTTATGAAACTCAAGATAGAATTCAACCACATCGTAAGTTACGAAAGAATATTATAACCCTTTATGGAGGTGAACCTCTATTGGCTGAAAATAAGGAAATTGTTAATTATATTGTAGATGAAGGACGTAGACGTGGTTATAAATTTGTAGCAGTAACAAATGGATATGAAATAGATCAGTTTGTAAACCTATTGGGAGAAGATGGTATTTATCGACTTCAAATAACATTGGATGGCCCTAGAGAAATTCATAATCAAAGACGAATTCATTATAAAAATCATAATACATTTGATAAAATTATTTCAAATATACAGTTAGCTTTAGATAAAGGCACAAGAGTTGTTGTTCGTATGAACTCTGATGGACGTAATATTGATCAATATGTTGCTTTAAAAGAATATTTAGAAAGAAAGCATTTTTTTGATAACCCCAATTTTTACTTTTACATTGCTCGACTTCGAGGTTATTACAATATAAGTGATACTGAACGAGAAAGTTTAACTTTTATGTCTCCACAACAATTTGATTTAAAAAGATATCAATTAAAAGCTATTCCGTTTAGTCAAGACACTGGTTATTATAAACTAATTTACCAAGCATTAGTCAATAAAAAGTCAATACCTTTTAGACCTTTAGCTTGTAAAGCACAAACAGGAGAATATGTTTTAGATCCTTTAGGTAATATCTATCCTTGCTGGGGAACTGTAGGAAAAAAGGAACATATAAAAGGTATATATACAAAAAATAGGATTACTTGGAATAAACAAGTTTTAGAAAAATGGCAAGATATAGACGTTTCTCAAAAAGAGCCTTGTAAGTATTGTAAATATGCTCTTTTTTGTGGTGGAGGATGCCCATATCATAGAATGTTATTGGGAAATGAGGAACAACAGTGTATTATCTTTAGAAATATGTTTAAATCTGCAATAAATAAGGCTTATGCCGAGTTTAATAAACAAACAAATTAATTAATTTTTAATTTTTATTTTATGTTGAACAAAAATTTAGACAAAGAGTTAGTTCCTTTGAACTTTGAAACATCAGAGTTTGATTTACAGCAATTGGAAGAGCGTCTGGAAACAGATCCTTTAGCAGTAGGAGGTTTGGTTGACCTTACTACTACTAATGATTTGTCGCAGCAAGTCTATCGCATGGATGATTGTGAATGTAATTCATGCTGGTTCAATAACAATTGATGTAGTTATGTCCTTTCACACGCACTTGACAGAAAATTTTGTGCGTGTAAAGGACTTTTTATGTTTTTTATATTTAGATATTTTTATGAAAAAGATATTATCTGTTATAAGCATATTATTAGTGTTTATTTTACCATCACAGGCTCAGCATATTTTAAAAGGAGTAATCGTAGATGAGTCAAATACAACAATCCCAACAGTAACGGTACGAATCTTAAATACAGATTCCACTTTTATTGCAGGAAGTGTAACAGATGAGCATGGGCTTTTCCGTTTCGAAAATGTAGAAGCAGGGAATTATATATTAGCAATCAGCTGCATTGGGTATACAAACCTGTTTCTGAATATGGAAATGCCTCAAACTAATTATAAGTTGCCAACGATTGTTCTGGAGGAAGACAATGTAACAGTGGATGCAGTGACTGTTATTGGCAGTTCTTTCATTCAAAAGAAAGACCACTTATTGGTGATTCCAGACAACCACCAAATCAAACATGCTTTCAGTGGGTATGATTTGCTTTACAATTTGATGATTCCGGGCCTGACCATTGATAAGAAAAAGAAAACCGTAACATCCATGGCAGGCGAGGCCACCTTATACATTAACGGTGTGAAAGCGGATATGCGAGAAGTTCAAGCCTTACAACCCAAAGATATAGAGAAGATTGAATATTATACATTACCTACCCACGGGCAGTTTATGGGCGATGCTGCGTCAATCAATTACATTACGAAAGTATATCAGACTGGCGGTTACATTACGGTAGACGGTGAACAAACAATCGGATACACAAAAGGGGATTATAATGTAGCAGCAAAAGTGGCGCATGGCAATACGAACTATACTTTTTTTGGCGGCTATAACACGCAGAAATATGATGGTGTGGAAGTGAAGAAGAACGAAGAACTGCTTTTCTCCGATAATACCGTGCACCGGCAGACGATGAACAGCGGGGCAAAATACAAAGGGAACCAGCAATATGCACAATTCAAGATAAGTAATGATACCAAGATGCGGAATCTCTCTGCACAAGCTTCGTTCGTACGTGACGATATGCCGGAAGACAGCCAAAACGGATTATTGACTTACGCTGAAAATGAAACACAAACGGTCCGGTCATTTGACAGAAGCGCAAGTGAGAACATGCGTGGAGATATTAACCTGAACGGTCTTTTCAACGTAAGTCCGCACCGGCAGTGGAAGTTGCGAGTGAACGGCAGTTACAATAAGAACGCTTACGACCGAACGTATGCCGAGAATGAACGCACCTCTCAGACTCATGTAAGCGAGAACCTGTATTCGTTTGATGCGCAGATTGCTTATCGCCATGAGTTTGACCGAAGCAATTCATTATACAGTCGCATTACCCATTTTCACAATACATCTTCTACAAGCTATAGCGGTGATTACACTTCCTGGCAACATCTGTGGAAAGGGGAATCGTTGCTGCAAATCGATTATACACACATGTTTGGCGAGAAGACTATGGTGATGATCAGTCCGGGACTTTCGTGGATGAACTACAAGCTGCATGGCAATGATTTGGTATCCTGTTGGAATGTGCGTGTTAATGGTTGGGTACGGCATGTCATCAATTCCAAACAATGGGTAGGTGCCGGCTTTAGTGCAGGAAACAACCAGCCAGATATAAGTTATCTGAATACGTCAAACCAGACCATTGACTTTTATCAGGTCAAACGGGGAAATCCCTATTTGGATAACACATCGCTATATCAGTGTTTTGCCATGTATGATGGACAATTCCATCGTTTGTTTAACTTGCAGCTAAAACTTTGGTACACGAAAGATGTGCACAATACGTACGCATATTATTTTCTGGAAAAGGATAAGATAATCAGCACCTACGCATCCGATGATTCATATGATACGGCGAATACAGAAATGTCCATTACCAGCCGTATATCGGATAACCTACGGATAAACGCAGGATTTAAATACCAGTATATGTACGTTCCGGATAAAAGCAACGTATTATCCCAGCATAATATTGTAGGCTCAGTGGATGTTAACTATTTCATTAAATCATTCGCCATCAATGCGTATGCCAAGTCGACAGAGAAGATACTGGACCAAACATCGAGGGTATATATGAAGAACCCTGCCTCCTACGGCCTCTCGGTCCGTTACAGCAGCAAGAACTGGATGGCTGAAGTGGGTACGAATAACCCATTCACCAAACACCTGTATTACCGCGAATATGCCGACTATGGGGCTTATCGGTATAACCAAGAGCAAACCAGCCGCATTTATCAGCAGACTGCTTATATCAAACTGGCCTACACTTTCGACTTTGGTAAAAAGACATCGCGCGAAAACAACAATGTGGACCGGAGCATTAACAGTGCTATCTTAAAAGCAAGATAATATGAACGTATACAACGACATTATCATTCATCAGAAGTTTTCGTCATCTACTCAAGAACAGCGCGTGCTGCTCTCGTGCGGCGAACAGTACTACGAAGCTAGTCCCGCTATGGCAGAACTGGTGGAAGAGTTGCA
>JARIAN010000085.1 GCA_029257865.1 Phocaeicola sp. | reverse complement strand
AGTCTTTTAAGGAATAAGTGGCACGTGCGCCCAGTGTGTAGTCTACAGACTGGCTGAAAACCAAGTCTTGTACCAAGTCAAACTGATTCATCCAGAATGCATTACCGTATATTTCAGCCTTGAAGTTGTCCGACGGCTCAATGAAAAACTTTTGGGATACTGACATATGCTCTGTTCCTTCTATGCCCATAGGAGTGCGTGGAAGAGTGCCTACAATAGTAACATCTTCTTTCAGAAATGGATTGGCCTCTTTAGTATAGACTTTCTTGTCACCCTCTGCCTGATAAAGATAGAAGGCATCACTTTCGCTATACCAGAAATCGGTCTGACTTCCAAACCATTTGGCTTTGATGCCTGCCGAAGCCCATGTCTGTAGATTAGGACGGTCGGCATGTTTTTCGAACATGTACAAGAAATCCTTTTTTGACGGATTCTTATAGTTGCGTTCATTCATCTGTCCATAGCGTACACCGGCATCAATGGTGATACCATCCGTAGGTTTCTTTGTAATAAGGTTGATTACCGCACCCGAAGCTCTTGAGCCATACATGGTACTTGTAGCACCTTTTACTATTTCAATTCGGCTGAGTGCATGAAGGTTGAAACGTTCATAGTCTAAGTTTCCTGCCATATCACCTGTCATTCGTTCTCCGTCCATCAGAAACATTACGTGACGTGCGTCCAGTCCCTGCATCGAAATTTCGTTGCCGAAACCTACCTTCTGAATGTTCAAACCAGGAGTTTCCTGCTGCAGAACTTTCTGAATGTCACTATAGCCGGCATCTACCATGGAGGTCGCACTGATTACTTGAGTTTGGATAGGAGCCAGTTTGATAGGTCTGGCTGCATACGATCCAGTTACCGTCACTTCATTGATGATTTCACTATCAGTGAACATGGAAAAGCGCTTGGGTGGATTCTGTACAGAAAAATATCCTTCCAAGGTCTTGAAACCTATATAGGAAATTTTATAGAAACAGCTTCCTTTTTTTGATAGTTTGAGTTCTACCACTCCTTTATCGTCTGAAACGGCATATTTAGGTTTTGTCATTTCTGCTGATTCGGAATAAGCCACAGCTGCTCCTGCCAATACTTCATGGGTTCCGTCTTCTTCAACAACGATACGGGCAATTTTCTGTCCGAAAGCGTGACCAGAGAAAAGGAGTAGAAGTGTAATAAAAGATATTTTATAAAATGCTTTCATTCATTTATTTTATTATTCACAAAAAGCGGAAAGATGCTCATAAAGGAACATCTCCCCACTTCTTAGTTTATTAGAGTTAAATGTAATTATGAAATTCCATGTTCTTTCTTATATTCTTCAAGGTCTTTCTCGTATTGAGCAAATTCCTCTTCAAATCTTTCCATTCTAGTTGGATCAATTTTCTGAAGATATACATCACTACTCATATTCATCACGTTGAAAGTTGTGACAAATTCAATCTCGCGTGTTTTAACGTTCAAGAAACCTGTTACATAACCTTCACCCTTATTACCATTTTCATACTCTTCATCGATGGCTTCATAGACAGTGTGACCGTCTTGTCCTTTGAATTTAACCCATCCATCACCTTTATATTCTTGTTTTTCCCAAGAATTGAGTTGCATGAATTTTACATTAATATCAAACCAAATTGTTAATGGCATCTTACCAACACAGAAATTACGAATCTGCATTTTGAGCGTTCCATCTACGTTCCAGTTAAGGTAATATTTCAGGGGGCAGCCTTTATCCAATAAGGTTTTGTTTACCGTTCCCATCATAGCTGTAGCATTTAATACTATACTATCCTTTAGTATGGTTCTTGCCTCTTGAATATAATCCTCTGCAACTGGTGCTTGTGTAATTTCCTCGTCCGCAGTACATGCTGAAAAAATGGCGGAAGAAAAGAGAATGACTATTACAGTAAATATATAATTCTTCATTATAGTGTTTCCTCCTTATTGGGCAATACTAGTAAAATTAAACTCTATGATTGACTGGCCTGTTTTCCCCTCAAAACGGAAGCTCAATTTCCCGTTCTCTACCTTGTAATTCAGAATTTTACCATCAAAATCCTTCTTAAAACCGAAAACTGTAGCAGTTCCTTTTGCGGGGAAATCCTGCCCTTGGACTATTTGTGCATTTAAAACAATATGGTGTGGTGGAAACATTGCTTTTATGTCAAAATCGCCATGCAGTGTCTGATCATTTATAACACTAAAAATAATCTGCTGATCTACAGATGGCTGTTTAGAACCCATGCGAACTGAATCAACCTTTCCTAAATAGTCTGTAGCATTTGCTGTTAAAGTTATTGCAAAGACAGCAAAAAATAACATTAATATCTTTTTCATAATCCTAAATAGTAGTTTTATATTTATTTATAATGATTAACCCATTCATATGATTTATAAATATCAGGAAGGCTCATTCCATAAGCTATAAATTTGTTGTCCACATAATACTTCTGTATGAAGTCTTTTGTGCTTTGTTTGTTATATGTCATTTCATCAATAGAAAAGAAAAGTGCAAAATTATCGTACAATTTCTTTAGATTTGGATATGTAATCTCAGCTGTTGGAATGCCTGCAAGGCTCAAGGTACTAATAGATTCGAACTGACTGATATCCAATTTCTTCATTTTCTTAGAACCTGTAAGTTGGAAATTATTTGCTTTCGTTGCGGCCTTTGGTAATACCAACTCTTCTAAGTTAGTAGCTTCTTGAAGATCAAGATTGTCCAAGAATTCTCCAACTTCAGTGCGCTGACCAAAAGTAGTTGACGCTGACAAATCAAAAGAGGTAAGTCCGCTATTGTTTTTAACTTCGATAAAGCAGAGATTTTTTGCAGTTGTCAAATCGAAGTTATTTACTGTATTCACATTGTTGGTTTTTAAACCAAATACAGTTGCAGGCACTGGGAAGTATTCAATATCACCTGGTTTATTCTGTTCCAACCAATATTGTCCACCTAACCAACCTTTATTGTTGGCAATATACTGGAAGCCTTCAATATTATCAACGGCCATTGTTTTTTCATCGTAATCCAAAGTCATGATGTTTTGTGCACGTTCGGTTGGATCAATCAAACGTTTTGCAATGTCGATTTTGTCGCCTTCAACAAAAATAGAAGGGAATGATTTCTTAAGCAATTTTCGGAAGTGAGCATCTGGAACTTCACGAAGAGTATTGTATGCTTCATTGCCCAACTTCATGTCTACTTCCTTATCGGTCTGATAATAAGCAAGAACTTCATCACAGTTATATTTAGCTGATGTTGGCAAGTAGAGTTTAGAGAAATCTCGTACTAAAGTTACTGTTTCATCTTCATTCTCAGCAACGTCAATTTTTACCAAATTATCAAAATCAAAGATTGTATTACCGGTCAAGTCCACAGCAGTAATCTGTGCAGGAAGAATGCTAAAGTCGAATGTAGGACCGAAGTCGTTGTTAGAAAGGTTTAACTCCGTTAAGTTAGGGAGCACTGCAAGTTCCTTGTAGTCAGAAATCTTCTTGCCAGACAAAT